>PBPU01000058.1 GCA_002724825.1 Acidimicrobiaceae bacterium | reverse complement strand
ACCCAGGCGTATCCGGAATAGATGGTTCCTTCGTCTACGGAACCAAATTCGACTGTTCTCCAGCCCCATTCACCATCTTCTGGGCATGGCGGGAAACAACCTTCGAAGGTTTTCTCTTCTTCATTGTCATAGTCGTCGTAGTCAGATTCAAAGTCTTCGGCGTATCCTTCATCAACATCATCGACGTTAACGTCTTCACCATCTGGAGCAGGAACAATGACAACGAAAATCAGAACCCGCTCTTGGTTTTCTTCAAGAACGTCGTCGTTGCTCTGGTAATCACCGTCCTCGTCATAGTCATAAGACGGAACGTCGTTATCGTAATTTGGATCTCCTCCTCCTTCATCTTCCGGACAGGGGTAACACTCTTCGATGTATCCGGGCACATCAGCTTCAGTGTCGTAGACGTCACCAGAATCTAGGTCTTCCCATCCGGGGAGGCTTGACTTCCAGATAAATTCTCCTGCTTCAGTTTTGAGGATCCAGTCTCCGTCACCATTTTTGTGGATGCCATATGGTGGGTTCGGTGGACATGCTTCTTCAGGTGTTTCTTCTGGAGTTGGTGTTTCTTCAGGTGTTTCTTCAGGAGTTGGTGTTTCTTCAGGTGTTTCTTCAGGTTCTTCTGGTGGTAGGAGCGGGTTTCCACACGCGCAACGTGCTCGAGGGATACCATCTTCATCTACCAGTACTGCAGTTCCCGCTTCGAGTACAGCGAGGAACGGAACAGCTTCACCATTCGAGTATCCATGATTTGTTACTAATACGTTTTGCAGAAGAACCGCTGGAGTTAATCCGCGAATGTAGTCAGACAGTTCGTCCACAGGGATGCCCTGGACCTCCGCCCAAGCAGCTCCTATAGCGGGGTTTGCTTCAAGAAATGCGATCAGCTTGTCTATATCGCAAGCATTTTCTCCAGTTCCTCCATAGAGGCCAGTAGCGCTACCGCTTACTTCACCGGTTTCTAGTATGTCTGTCGGAATATCTAGCGTATAGACCGCATACGAGGGTGTAAACGGGTCAGGGCCAATAGATTTTGCAGGTTGATAGACGTAATCTGTCTCTGGCGAAAGGTCTGCTAACCCTGTTAATTCAGTTTTGGGCTCTGTAGAGCTGTCGCCGTCGTCGTTATTTACGACAATAAGTGTGGTTACCAACGCAATAATGGCCAGAACAGCCAACGCGGCAAAAGCCTTGACTTTCTTTTGTTGGAATAAAAGACCCATCTGAGCAGTAAAAGTCTCTAATTTTGAAGGTTTGTCATTCATATTTTGTATACCTACGCATTTCTATAGTGTGTTTGTTGTATGAGTAGGACAAATTTCCTGAACAAATCTTACACCCCAGATCATCTTTTTTATAGATTACGGTTAGTTTTGAAAGATGAAACTTGGGTTAGGTCTTGACATTTACAATAAATCTCAGCTCCTTTTACCCACAGAAGCCGTCATTCAGGCAGAAAAAAACGGATTTCATTCTGTCTGGACAGCAGAAGCCTATGGAATAGATGCCCTTTCACCACTAGCGTATTTAGCCGCCGTAACTAAACGCATCAAACTTGGCACTGCGGTCGTTCAGGTAGCTGCGAGAACGCCCGCCGCTACGGCCATGCACGCAATGACAATCGACGCCCTCGCAGGTGGTAACCGGACCATCATCGGTTTGGGGGTTTCAGGACCCCAGATCGTCGAAGGCTGGTACGGGAGGCCATGGGGAAGCCCTCATTATTGGCTAAGAGACTATGTGGCCATTATGCGTAAGGTCCTAGAGCGGCAGATCCCTGTCGAACATAAAGGAAGGCAAATCCAGCTTCCTTTCGAAGGCGAAGGTGCAATAGGTCAAGGCAAAGCTCTTAAATCGATCTTGCACCCTAGCGACGGGATCCAAATTTGGATAGCTTCCGGAGCTCCGATGAATACTGCCCTTGCGGCTGAAGTTGCTGACGGCTGGCTTCCCATGGGGTACGGTCCCGACGGATGGGAAATCCACGGGCCGAATTTAGAGAAAGGATTTCAGATTCGCGCAGATGATGCGGTCCCGAAGTCTGAATTTCAACTTTTCACAAATCTAACTGTCGAAATAACTGATGATATTCAGGCAGCTATCGACAAACGAAAACCTATGACAGCTATGTACGTAGGCGGAATGGGAAGTAAGGAACATAATTTTCATAGAGATTCAATGGCTCGAAGAGGCTTTCCTGAACAAGCCAACCTTATTCAAGAACGCTGGCTGGCTGGCGATAAAGAAGGAGCAGTGAGGGCTGTCCCCGATGAGTACATCGATATGGGCGGACTATTTGGTCCAGAAGAGCGAATTAGGGAGCGGTACCCGCTCACAGTTACCCAAGGGGTAACGGGCCAGATCCTTCGATCAACTGATTTAGCCACTATTGAGCTTATTGCTGAGATTGTCAGCGATCATTCTGGTTTGGGTTAGCTCAAGTCGCAGGAAACCTTCGAACCGGCTAATGTCTCTGTAGCGTAATGAGGAGGGGCAATGCCTGAAGCAGTAAATGGTGATACCACGTTGTTCTACGACACGATGGGTGATCCGAATGACCCGACAATTTTGCTTGTTATGGGATTAGGAGCTCAGATGGTGGCTTTTCGGGAAGAATTCTGCCAACTTCTTGTTCGGGCCGGATTCCATATCGTTCGTTTTGATAATCGCGATGTGGGCCTGTCATCAAAAACGCCCGGAACCCCTCCTCGTATAGAAGAGCTCATCAACATGCAAGGCGAAGACTTACCGGAGGACAAGGTTCCCTACCTGCTTTCAGATATGTCTGATGATGCTTTCGCTGTCCTTGATAGTGCAGGCGTCAATAAAGCACATCTTGTTGGAGTTTCAATGGGAGGCATGATCGCCCAGACAATGGTGATCGAGCATCCTGAACGAATTTTGTCCCTTACATCAATCATGTCCACCACGGGAAATCCAGATGTAGGAGGAGCTAAGGCAGAATTACTGATGAAGATGCCTTTGACTACTCCCAGCTCCAAAGAAGAAGCGATAGAAACCTCAGTGGAAACATTCCGGTTAATTTCTGGACCGCATTTCGATGCTGACGCACATGCCGAAGAAACCGCAGCGACCTTTGACAGAAACTGGAATCCGAATGCGCAGGGTTTCCAAATTGCCGCAATCTTTGCTTCCGGAGACCGCACCGAAGCGTTGCGATCTATTGACATACCGACATTAGTGATCCACGGGCGACTCGATCCTCTCGTGCAACTAAGCGGCGGTGAAGCTACATCATCGATTATTCCCAATAGCAAACTGGTTATATTTGACGATATGGGCCACGACCTCCCAGAAGCACTATGGGCGGACATCACAAGCGAAATAATTAGCCATGCTCAGGCAGTGGTCGAAAACTGAAAGGAAAAAAATGAGTGACCAAGACGACAATTATGAAGACCTCACCCAATGCGGCCTCGAGTCCGACCTCGAGCAAGAATTGTTGGATGTCCAACGGGAATGCACGTTCATGTGGACAAATAAAAAAGGTGAAGCATTCGGAGTGATCATGTCATATCTCCCTAGTGACGGAAAGATATGGTTGACGTGTGCAGAACGCCGAGCTCGAGTACCAGCTCTTCGCCGATTTCCTAGAGCATCAATTTGTATCAACAGTACCGGTACTTCAATGGGAACTGGAAAGACCGTGACCTACAAAGGGTCATGCGTCATTCATGACAGTCGAGAAATAAAAGATTGGTTCTATCCTATTTTTGCCCGCCGTCTACGCCCTGAGCCAGAAGCAGCAGCAGTGTTCCAAAAATTCCTCGACTCCCCTGAGCGAGTCATTATTGAATTCACGCCGGATTACAAGTTGTCCTTTAATAGCAAACTCATGTGGGCACGGTCACCCGAAGCGTCAATTCCAGAAAACGATCCGAGGAACGCCGCAAATTAGTCGGTTAGAACCCTCGCCATTCAGGATCCCGGCGTTCTTGGAAACTCGCGATTCCTTCCTTGGAATCGACAGTTCCACTGTTAAGTTCAACAGCCCAGCTTTCTTCTTCGGCAATAGTATGCCTATCAGTATCTAGGGCCCTGTTAACTAACCATTTGGTAAACATGTGCGCTTTTGTCGGGCCTGAAGCTAGCCGTTCCGCCCATGCTGTTGCTGCATCTCGAAGATCTGCACTTGGAACGACCTTATTGCATAAACCTAGTTCCAGTGCGCGCTCTGAAAGGACATCATCAGCAAAGAACATCAATTCTTTTGTTCGCATAGGTCCGATCAACCTGGGGAGAATCCATGTACCTAGAGCGTCTGGTACAAGCCCGCGCCGGGCAAAGACCTCGATAAATTTTGCGTTCTCTGACATGATTACCAAGTCGCACATAAAAGCAAGATGCGCTCCTACGCCGGCAGCCGTTCCATTTACAGCGGCAATGACAGGTAGTTCGCAGTCAAGAATTGAAGCCATCAGGGGATGTTGGCCCCTTAGCATCATCCGCCTAGGTTCCCCGACAGCTATCTTTGGCGCGTCGTCTGGCCTAGGAGCGTATTCGCGCCCAACAGAAATATCAGCACCAGTGCAGAAAAACCTATCACCTGTTGCTGTCAGTACGACTGCTCTCGCATCGAACTGGCCATTCAGTGATTCAAAGAGTTCAGCCATTCTGTCACGCATTTGTGGAGAGATAGCGTTCGCCTTATCCGGATTGTTGATAGTTATCCATGCGACTTGGTCAACAATTTCAAAGAGGACCAATTCATCTAACTGTTCAGCTGTTGCATCCATCTTCTAAGCGTAGCCGAGAACCTGACTGGAGCGGTGAGCTGGTGATTGATCGATTCTTCAATAGCAGGCTGTAAGAATTTCCGGACACCTCGAAATAGGCTATTCTCCAAAGGTGGTAAAAGCAGTTCTTTTCGACGTCGCTGGCGTCCTCACAGAAAGTTACGGACACATTATCCTCGAAACGGCTGTAGCTATCGATGCAAATATTGACTTGCTCGCAGAAGCACTCATTCCAGTTTTCCTGGGCGAGGAAGATACTGATGAAATGGGCCATAAACTAGAACGTGGAGAAGTAACACTTGACGAATTTCTCGCATCGATCGGCCCTGTCGAACAAGACGCACGTGTGTTACTGCATCCCGACTCGGAATATTTTTTCGGACATGCCTTTAGCCCCAATCGCGAAATGATGGCCTTCGCTAACGAGTTAGCAACAACAGATTGCATGACTGCGATTGTTTCTAACAGTGTCAAGGAATGGATGCCAGCTTGGGAAACCGCAATACCAGATAGAAGTATTTTTGATACCGTTATTCTTTCTTCTGAAGTGGGACTTCGGAAACCGAATCCAGCCATGTATACCCTCGCCCTCGAGAGGCTAGAGATTTCCCCTGACGAAGCTGTATTTTTAGATGACTTTGAACCTATGGTCAAAGGAGCGGAGCAGGTAGGTATACATGCCATTCATGTCACCGATCACACCGAAGCGATTAAGCAGGTCCAAGAGCTTCTGAAATCGTAAACCCAATTATGCTAGAGATCTAGCTTGTTCTAGTCTGCAGATAGAAAAAGGAGACGAGAATGGCTACAAAGTACTACGTTACTGATACCGACCTATCAGAACGGTTCCCTTTATACACACGCGCGAACGTCGGCGAAGTTTTCCCAGACCCTGTCACCCCGCTAACAAGTAGCACCGGCCTCTGGCAGGCTGAGCTGGGTTGGCGGGATGCATGGGAACGTATAGGTGCTTTCGACGCGAGTGAATTCCCACCCGACCAGTTCTCCCAATTAGGTGTTGTAGCCGGGTACTGTTATTTAAACGCTTCACTTATCCGACTTTTTGGCGTTCGTGCCCCAGGGCTTTCATGGCAGGATATGGATGAGCAGTTCTTTGGTGCTTTACCTGGAGTTCCCACATACGAAGAGCAGCCTGGGGATGAAGATTTGGAGAAAACTGCGGCAATTGGAGCAGTGTTCCAATGGGTCTTGAGCAAATCACGGCTTGAAGACCTCGATGAACTCACAGCGGATAAAAACGCCACGGAAGACCTTCGAGCGAACCGGCCTGACTTTTCGGAACTGAGCAATGAGGAGCTCTTCGCCCAATTTCAGGAGCTTATGCAGCAGCATAGAAAATACTTTTGCCAACATATCTTTACTACCTACATGGCGACTGTTCCTGTCGGCATCATCTCTGGAGTAGCAGCAGCTGTTGAACGCCCTGACCTTTTTATGCCAATTATCACTGGTATCGGTGAAGTGGATTCCGCTGAGCCGTCCCATGCACTGTGGGAGATGGGAAGACTTGTAAGTTCATCTTCCGAACTGACAGAAGCATTCAACAATGGTGTAGAAGGACTACTTGACCGATTAAGTCAGAGCGACAGAAGTGATGCGCAAGAATTTCTGTCAGCTTTTGAAGATTTTGTCTACTCCTATGGTTCTAGAGGGCCTAATGAATGGGAAGTGCGTTCGCCTACTTGGGAGACTCGACCTGAACTCGCTTTGAGCGCTATTGAAAGAATGCGGCTAGCGCCAGAAGAAGCGGCCCCGAAAACGCAACATGCAGTTCGCTCGGCTCAACGTGAAGAGGCTGCAGCTCAGTTGCTGGCGATGGTTGAAGGCGACCCCGAAGTCCATGGAGAATTATCTGCGGGGATTGCTGCTTCGATGGCGTGGTTGCCAGCTCGAGAGCGAACCAAAACAAACAATATTCGCCTCATTCATGAAATGCGGGTTCGAATGCGAGTCATAGGTGAACGTATGGTGGCTCTAGAAGCATTTGATGAAATCGAAGACTTCGGATTTCTTGAGGAAACTGAATACTCGGCCCTTTTCGCTGAGCCCCTAAGCATGTTGGAGACCATCAGGGCAAGAAGAGAAGAATATTATGGTCTTCTTGATCGAGAAGCACAGTTCTTGTTTTATGGTGAAGCAGATCCGCCCGAGACTTGGAGGCGTCGAGATGAAGCATCTGAAGACCAGCTGGAACCAGGGAGCACGCTTCAAGGAATGCCAGGTTGCCCCGGAATGGCACAAGGTCGTGCCCGTGTCATCCTCGACAGTAACGATCCAACAGAGCTGGAACCCGGAGATATTCTTGTCGCGCCGATCACTGATCCATCTTGGACGCCGCTATTTGTTCCTGCTGCAGCTGTTGTTGTTGATGTCGGGGCCCCACTGTCACATGCCATCATTGTCAGTAGAGAATTAGGCATTCCGTGCGTTGTTTCAGCAACAGATGCCACAAGGAAAATACCCAATGGGGCACTTATTCAGGTAAATGGGGATTCAGGAGTTGTAACTGTTCTTGATGAATAGGGGGTGCCCTTTAGCGAGGGATTTCACTCCAAGCGACATCCTTGTCTACACGAACATCTCCCGGAAGTCCTAGGACGCGTTCTCCAAGGATATTTCGCATAATTTCACTTGTTCCGCCTTCGATAGTATTCGCACGCGATCGAAGGAATTGACCTGATACGAATGAACTTCCATGTGCTTCTTCGCTTCTCACCATGGGGTACCCTGCAGGGTGAAGCATTCCTTCGGCTCCCTCCAAGCTCATGCAGGTTTCGAATATCTTCTGGTTAAGTTCAGCGCTAAAGAGTTTCCCAACTGAACCTCCAGGTCCGGCATCTCCACTTTTTGCCAACACTTTCGCTCGCTGGTTTGTCAGGCGAAGTATCTCAGCCTTTATCCAAAGGTCTGCGACCTGATCTCTCATAACTTTCCGGTCATGCTCTCCTAATTCGTCTTTCTTTGTATTCCAGAGATTGATAAGGGTTCGGATAGGTCCTCCGCCTTTTCCTCCGCTGCCGCCGCCTAGTGCAACACGTTCATTCATCAAAGTGGTGATCGCTACGCGCCATCCGTCGCCCTCATCGCCTAAACGCTGGTTATCAGCAATTCTCACATCGGTTAGGAATACTTCATTAAACTCTGCTTCACCCGTGATTTGATACAAGGGCCTTACTTCTACCCCGGGGGAATGCATATCAAGGATGAAGTACGACAATCCCTTATGCTTGGGAGTATCTGGGTTAGTTCGGGTGAGTAACATGCCATAGTTAGACAAGTGAGCGAGGGTCGTCCAGACTTTCTGCCCGTTCACCAGCCATTCATCACCGTCACGAATTGCCCGACTAGGAATTCCGGCGACATCTGACCCGTGAGTGGGTTCAGAAAAAAGCTGGCACCAAATATCCTCACCGGTGAAGATTTTTTTCAAGTGCTTCTCGTGCATCTCTTCAGTTCCATGGTTCAAGACCACAGGAGCACCCATGCCAATCCCAATAGGGTTGACCATAAGGTCGTGATAGGGGACTTTTGCATCTCTCAAAACCTGGTCCACTATAGATTGTTTACTTCTACTAAGGCCTAGCCCGCCCTTCCCCTCTGGGAAATGAACAAAGGCCAATCCAGCATCATATTGTGCTCCTCGAAAGGTGTATTGATCGTTTGCATGCGGGTCTACTTCTTCAATAAGAGCTTCTGTTCTTTGTTTGAGTTCGTCATCGGTGATAGCCACTGAAATCCTCATTCTTCCGTTATCTCGCCGGTAAGGTTTGGCGGCAAGATAAAACCTAGTTAGTATGTCTCCATACAGTATGGCGGCAGTAAACCACTGATAGTCAAGTGGTAGCCAATTTTTTAATGTCCGAAAGGGAAAAAATGCGAGAAGTAGTCATTGTTGAAGCAGTTCGAACTCCACTAGGTAAGCGGAATGGCGGATTATCCACCATGCACGCTATTGACCTCCTAGGTTCTGTCCAGTCAGAGCTATTCAAGAGAAGTGGAGTGGACCCTGCCGAAGTCGGCCAAGTTGTAGGTGGTTGTGTCGGCCAGGTTGGCATGCAAACAATGAACGTGACGCGAAATGCGTGGTTAACATCTGGACTTCCGCTCGAAGTTGCAGCAACAACGGTCGACGCTCAATGCGGATCATCACAACAGGCAACAAACCTCGCCTATGCCCTCGTGGCCGGAGGGGTCGTTGACGTAGCTGTCGGCTGCGGCGTTGAACTTATGAGCGGTGTCCCCATGGGAGCAACTGTTCCAAGAGGAGAATCAGAAGTTGGGAAGCCAGTTAACAGAGGATATTGGGAACGATATGAACTTACTTCCCAATTTGAAGGAGCGGAAAGAATTGCCAAACAGTGGGATATCAGTAGAGAAGAATTAGATGCCTTCGGCAAGCTGTCCCAAGACCGAGCCATAAGAGCTTGGGAAGAAGACCGCTTTGGATCCCAAATACTTAGTATTGACGCTCCGGATCTCGGAGAAGATGGAAAACTCGCCGATACAACACACAACGTATCTCGAGATGAAGGGCTCAGAGAAACGAATCTCGAGGCGTTGGCAGGGCTAAGAACAAATATGCCTGAAGGTGTTCACACAGCTGGAACTTCATCCCAAATCTCTGATGGGGCAGCTGCGGTTCTCCTGATGACCAAAGAGAAGGCTGATGAACTAGGTGTTAAGCCCATGGCGACAATCGTTGATTCATGTCTTGTAGGGTCCGATCCCGTTCTGATGCTGACTGGCCCTATATACGCCACCCAGAAATTGCTCGACGATAATGGGCTTACGATGGACGATATAGATGTTGTTGAAATCAATGAAGCATTCGCCTCGGTTGTTTTAGCATGGGAGAAAGAACTACAGCCAGATATGGAAACTGTGAACCCTAACGGTGGAGCTATCGCAATCGGGCATCCGCTTGGGGGCACAGGAGCTATTCTGCTAACCAAAGCAGTTCACGAACTCCACCGGGCTGATAAAGAATATGCGATCGTGACTATGTGTTGCGGAGGGGGACTAGGAACAGGAACACTGATACGGCGGTCCTAGCAGTCAGAACCATACGATAACTATGTCTTCCCATGAACTTGATGCGCCCCCATGGCTCCGAGTGGAGTCCACGATTATGGCGACTGCCAGAGCGATACGACAGTCCTATGATCAGCGGTTCAATGACCTTGATCTAAATCTTTCAGAAGCAAGTGTCCTAGCTTACGTTGCAGAGCACGGGGCGCTATCTCAAACTCAGATAGCAAAATCACTTGGCCTCGGCCGAGCAGCAACTGGGGCTCTTATTGATGTACTTGAAGACCGAGACCTAGTTCAGCGCGAGACCGATCCCGACGACCGCAGAGTGTGGCTTGTTGAAATTACAATAGCTGGGAAAGAACTAGTCGAAGAAGTGTATATCAGGGATCAAATCTTACGTAAACAACTTCGAACCGGAATCACTCGCCAGGAACGCCAACAATTAGCAGCCGTGCTTGTTCGCTTAGGTAATAACCTTGCGTCAGTCTTGGCTGAAGAAATCGAAACAACATAGAGTACAAAAAAGGAGAGAATTATGGATCTGACAGGAGCATCAGCGGTCGTAACCGGAGGAGCATCAGGCCTTGGAGAAGCAAGTGCCCGAAAACTCGCTGAATTAGGAGCCCGCTGCGTCATTGTTGACCTACAAGATGAGAAAGGCGAGGCAGTCGCAAAAGAACTCGGCGGACTCTACGTGAAAGCTGACGTTGCAGATGAAGAACAAGTGCAAGCTGCCGTCGACGCTGCAATGGAAATGGGGCCATTACGTGCCCTAGTGAACGGAGCAGGAATTGGAAGCGCTGGAAGGACTGTTGACCGGAACGGTGACCCGATGCCACTCGCCCAATTTGAATTTGTTGTTCGTGTAAATCTCATCGGAACGTTTAACTGCACCCGACTTGGAGCTGCAGCAATGGCAAAAACAGACCCCGTTGACGAAGATGGGCAGCGAGGAGCAATAGTCAACATGGCTTCTGTAGCTGCATTTGATGGCCAGACAGGTCAAAACGCTTATTCGGCATCAAAGGGAGGTGTTGTGGGGATGACATTACCTATCGCTCGAGATCTCGTACCATTGGGAATACGTGTCAACACCGTAGCCCCAGGGTTAATAGATACCCCAATCTACGGAAGTGGTGAAGCTTCCGACCAATTCAAAGCACACCTTGGACAAAGCGTCCTTTTCCCTAAAAGACTCGGATACGCCAGTGAACTCGCTTCAATGGTCATCGAATGTATCACGAACGACTACATGAACGGCGAAACCATCAGGGTTGACGGTGGCGTCCGACTACCACCGAAATAGGAGATCACATGTCAGATAACAACGCAGTACTTACCGAAACACGAGGTCGAGTCCTCTTGATAACACTCAATCGGCCTGAAGCAATGAACGCCGTCAATACTGACCTCGCCCAAGGCCTAATATCGGCAGTTGAACAGCTTGACACAGATGATGGACTGACAGCAGGAGTTCTGACAGGCAGCGGACGTGGCTTCTGTTCCGGCATGGACCTCAAAGCATTTGCGACCGGTGGTCCGCCTAAAGGATTTGATCAGTTTCTCGAAAACGGCGCTCGGAAACCGCTCATTGCCGCAATTGAGGGTTTTGCATTAGCAGGGGGACTAGAAATAGCTCTAACTTGTGACCTTCTCGTAGCGGCTGAAGATGCAAAAATCGGAATACGCGAAGTTAAGGTGGGTCTCTTTGCCGCAGGCGGAGCGCTTTTGCGACTGCCCCGACGCCTCCCATATTCGGTTGCTATGGAAATGGCGCTCACTGGAAACCCCATCTCTGCAGATGATTCGAAAAGTTATGGTTTGGTGTCACGCGTGACTGAAAAGGGAGGGACAGTCGAAGCAGCTTTAGAACTTGCAGAAGCAATAGCTGAGAATGCTCCGTTGGCGGTTGCTGCCTCAAAAGCTTTGATACANGCCCAACAAGGGATAACAGAAGAGGAATTCTGGGAACTACAGAAGCCATATATGGCTTCAGTATTCAGGTCAAACGATGCAATGGAAGGTCCGGCTTCGTTTGCGGAAAAACGTTCTCCAAACTGGACCGGAACCTAGAGACTTTCAACTTGANGGAGATGAAATTATGAAGTTAGCGATGCTACTGCCTTATGCAAATAGGTTTTCAGAAGCGGTCGATAGAGTTGTCGAACTCGAGAAGGCTGGATTGGANCTGATCTACGTTCCGGAAGCCTATGCTGCTGATGCTGTCTCCGCAATGGGATACCTTGCAGCTAAAACCACCAATGTGCAGATTGGTTCTGGAATCCTTCCAATTTACAGTCGCACACCTACCTTGNTGGCAATGACCGCTGTTGGGATGGANGAAATTTCTGGAGGACGGTTTGTCCTTGGTTTGGGGGCTTCAGGACCACAAGTGATTGAAGGTTTCCATGGAATTCCCTACAAGGCTCCACTCGGACATACCCGCGAAGCAATTGATATTTGTAGGAAGGTATGGGCGCGCGAAGAAAAACTTACTTACGACGGGAAATATTACACGCTTCCTCTACCTGAAGATCAGGGAACTGGTTTGGGAAAACCTCTTAAAATCATTACACATCCTTTACGCCCAAATATTCCTATCCATATCGCTTCTTTAGGCCCCAAGAATGTTGAATTGACCGCTGAGATAGCAGAAGGGTGGCTACCGACCCTCTACATGCCATCCAAGGCTGACCTTGCTTTTGGTGATGCCCTGAAAATAGGACTTTCAAAAAGAGACCCATCTCTTCCTCCGCTCGATGTGGTAGCNGGCGGTATGGTTGCCATTGGAGATGACGTTAAGCACCTTTTAGACTACGGACGTCCTCAAACTGCNCTGTATGTCGGTGGTATGGGCGCAAAAGGCAAGAACTTTTACAACTCTTTGGTTCAACGTTACGGGTACGAACGTGAAGCTCTTGACATTCAAGAACTTTACCTTTCGGGAAAGAAAAAAGAAGCAGAGGCAGCAGTGCCAGTTGAACTTCTAGAAGGTATGAATCTGGTAGGGCCTGAAGGATATATTCGTGAGCGTGTTGCCGAGTTTGCTGAATCAGGTGTTACATATCTGAACATTGGTCCGATGGGATCACCAGAAGAGCAGATACGGATAGTAGAAACCCTGAAAAANATAATCAGCTAAATTTGTCTCTGAAGTAAAAGAATTNATATTNCACTTCNTATTCGAAGTCTCGTGCACTATCGTCGTGAAATGCAATCGCTCGAAGAATTCAGGANTGAGGCATCAGCATGGTTGACGAACAACCAGTTAAGCGCNCCGCCGAATTACGGAGCGATTTTGCCTCCCACCATGGTAGAACAGGGCGTTGCCTGGCAAGAAAAACTCTTCGAAGATGGATGGGCTGGTATTCACTGGCCGACAGAATATGGAGGCAAGGGTCTTACTCCTGATCATCAGGCGATCTGGCTAGAAGAGTGCGCANGAGCTGATGTACCCCCATACGTGAATATGGTTGGCTGTATCTTGGCAGGTCAAGGCGTACAGATTTATGGAACTTCAGAACAAAAGGACCGTCACCTCCGGTCAATACTGACAGCTAAGAAACTATGGTGCCAGCTATTTTCCGAACCGGAAGCAGGCTCAGATCTCGGGTCGCTTCGAACGGTTGCTCTCCGTGATGGGAACAGCTGGATAGTCAATGGTCAAAAAGTTTGGTGCAGCGGGGGGAGATATAGCGATTGGGGAATTCTCATGGCGAGAACCGACCCACAGCTTCCGAAACATAGGGGCATTAGTTTTTTTCTGGTGGATATGCGTTCTGAAGGTATTGAAACGAGACCTCTTCGCCAAATGACTGGGGAGGCGGAATTCGACGAAGTTTTCTTCACCGATGTTCAACTCCCAGAAACCGCATTGCTGGGGCCTGAAAATAATGGTTGGGCCGTTGGGATGGACATCCTAACAAAAGAGCGGGGTTCAATTGGGGCTGGAGCTATCACAATGCAACGAAGACTTGATGCCCTTAAAGCATTAGCGGCGAAAGATCTTGATCCTATAAATCGGCAACGTCTCGTTCAGCTTTTATCTAAAGGGCGAAGCTACCACTATCTTGGCTTGCGTCAAGGTTCAGGTGCGTCGGNNGCATCATCGTTGAATAAATTAGGAATCACGGAATTGATGTTTGAAACAGCGAATCTTCGAGCTGACATAGCCGCTTTAGAAGCAATGCTCGAAGGTTCTGGATCGGGAAGCCTCCTAGCTGCTCCTGGAGCAAGAATCGCCGGNGGAACATCACAGGTTCAGCGGAACATTATCGGAGAGCGAATCCTCGGATTACCGAAAGAACCTCGACCCTCATAAGCAATATTTGGCACTGGGATAGGTTAGCTGCTGCAGCTAAGCATCGAACAACCGGGTCGGCTACGTGCCCAATCAGGCCGCTTCGACGCCCAGTGGTCATAGTCAGGTTGTTCGTCGTATGGGTTTCTTAGAACGTCGAGCAGCTGGTGCGTCATAGAGATATCATCATTATCTGCTGCGTCTATCGCTAATTGAGCTAGATAGTTCCGGAGAACAAATTTAGGATTCGCAGCCTTCATCATTGCTGCTCGTTCATCCGCTTCAATCCCAGATATTCTACTTACCTGAAGATATCGCTTAACCCAGTTCAAAATCAGCCCTTGTGTGTCCCCATGAAAATCAGAAGGCTTGTAATACGCTTCTTCCAGAGGAAGTATCGTTTCGGTGGTCGCAAGCTCTGGGTCGGTTGAAGTATCGATGTCGATGAGTCTCCGGAAGAAGATAGTCATATCGGTCTCGGCGCTATCTAGAAGGGTGAACAGTTCAGTGACCAATTCCTTGGCAGATTCATTTGTCAATGACGATAGCCCAAGTTTTGAAGCCATCATTTCCGACCAATAGGAGTTAAAAGTGGGCATAAATGCATCAAGGGCGGTTTGCAGCGGATCAACTTCGTGGACTGCTGGGACAAGTGCATTAGCCAGCTGGGCGAGATTCCATTGGGCCACTGCTGGTTGATTGCCAAACCTATATCTTCTGTGGGCCCTGTCTGTTGTGTTCGGAGTCCAATCAGCGTCATAATTGTCAATCCACCCATATGGGCCGTAATCAATTGTCAAACCATGGATTGACATATTGTCGGTGTTCATAACTCCATGGACGTATCCGACTCTTTGCCAATGGGCGATCATTTCCGCAGTAGTTTGGGCGACTTCACGAAAAAACTCTACGTATGTTTCAGGTGATGGTTCACCGAGGTGGGGGTAATGGTTTTCGATTACGAACTTCAATAGCTTTTCAAGTTCATCGATTTGCCCTCGCGATGTGAAGATTTCAAAATTCCCGAACCTAATAAATGAGGGAGCTACGCGACAAACTACAGCACCCGTTTCATAGGCTGGGTTACCGTCATAGAACATATCTCGCATCACCTGATCTCCGGTGGTGCATAAGCTCAGAGCGCGAGTTGTCGGAACACCGAGATGAAACATGGCCTCGCTACAAAGAAACTCACGGATAGATGACCGTAGGACAGCCCTGCCGTCTCCACTTCGAGAGTATGGTGTTCGTCCAGCTCCTTTAAGTTGAAGCATGAGATGCTCACCTTCGGTTCCGACAACTTCTCCAAGATTGATAGCTCTTCCGTCACCCAATTGGCCGGCCCAGTTACCGAACTGATGACCCCCGTAGCACGCAGCATGTGGGTCCATTCCATCCGTAAGAGCGTTCCCTGAGAAAACCTGAGTGAAATATTCCGACGATGCTTCGGACTGGCTTATGCCTACGATATCCAGTACCTCTTTAGAGGTCGCAAGAAGCTTCGGGCTAGCAGTTCTCGTCGGTTGTACTCTCGAGAAAAAAGACTTTTGAACCTGCCTGACTGTATTCTCTATTTCTGGGTCGGCTGAGAGTTGTGAAGAAAACCGGTTATCGAACCGAAGTCCTCTTAAAGGAACGAATTCTAAAGGCTGGTCAGTAAGAGCCACTATTAGCCTTGTAGTGATTCTCAATCGCACTTCGTAGTTGCATACCTTAAGAATAGTTCGCAAGAAATAAAATGACCATCTACGATTTCACTTGTGACCTCTCCCAATGCCGTTGATCCATATGGGGACGACCCAGCTCCGGAAACAGCTCCAGTAAGGCACGGCGAGGATCTTAATTGGGAAGTCATCGAAGATTTTCTTCGCAGCAAACTACCGGATGACTTAGACGCTTCAGGGTCTTTTATGGTGCAGCAATTCCCGAACGGTGCTGCAAACCTCACATATCTGATCTCTTTCGGCGAAACGGAACTTGTCCTGAGGCGCCCCCCATTTGGGACGTTGGCGCCAGGAGCCCATGATATGGCTAGAGAGTATAAAGTCCTTTCCCGTTTATGGAAGATTTTTCCTAAAGCACCTCGCGCCTTCGTCTTTACCGATGACGCGTCTATCGCAGGGTCAGATATGTTCGTCATGGAACGCAGAAGAGGTGAAGTTATTAGAGGCGTTATTCCTCATTCGATGCGTCACCATGTTGATTTAGGGAGGCGAATTGGATTTGCGTTAACTAACGCAATTAGCGAATTCCACCTACTTGACCCATCTGATGTTGGTCTAGAAAATCTTGGGAAACCGGATGGTTTCGCTGAACGACAAGTCCGAGGGTGGAAAAAACGCTGGGACCTTGTGAGTGACGAGAGATATGACGCAATAATGGGTGAAATTCATAGAAAACTTTCAGATTCGATCCCTACACCTCAACGGGTTTCATTCGTCCATAACGATCTCAAGCTTGATAATTGCATGTTTCGACCGGACAACCCTGATGAAGTGGAAGCAATCTTTGACTGGGATATGACAACGCTGGGAGATCCTCTCATTGACCTTGGAACTCTTCTAAATTACTGGCCTGACCCTGACGATGACCCTGAGATTACTCGTGGAGGTCATGATGGACTCGGTTCAGTTGGGCTTCCGAAGCGCTCAGAGATCGTTGAACACTATGCGCAAGTATCAGGACTCGACCTGTCGCGTATTGGATGGTACGAAGCTTTTGGTCAATGGAAAACCGCCACCGTTCTCCAGCAGCTCCATTATCGATGGAAGGTAGGGGACAGCAAAGATGAACGTATGGCGTTGATTGCTGATGCCCTCCCGAAGTTCACCGAGACGGCCTTGGGGTTACTTTCGTAGCCTTACTCGTCCGCGTCATACGTGAACATCTCACGTAGTTCGCGCTTTAAGATTTTTCCGCTGGCGTTACGCGGGATCACATCAACAAACTCAACTGCTTTCACTGTTTTGAATGGTGCAAGTTTCCCTACGCAATGCTTTATAACATCCTGTTCAGAGAGGCTCTCGTCAGCTCTGACGATGACAGCTAATGGTGATTCGCCCCATTTCTCTGATGGGATACCTATCACTCCAGCGTCGTTGATCAGTTCGTGTGAAAGAAGAACATTTTCTATTTCAGCCGGATAAACGTTTTCTCCACCTGAAATCAACATATCTTTCACCCGATCAACGATCGTTACGAAACCGTCACTGTCCATCGTTGCGATATCGCCGGTCTTTAACCAACCTTCAACAAGCGTTTCAGCATTTGCTTCAGGCCTGTTCCAGTATCCGACCATGATGTGCGGGCCTTTAACTTCTACTTCTCCAGCTTCATCAGGGGCGCACTCGTTTCCATCTTCATCAACAACTCGGACTTCAGTGAATGTA
Source organism: Acidimicrobiaceae bacterium (assembly GCA_002724825.1). Classification (GTDB taxonomy): domain Bacteria; phylum Actinomycetota; class Acidimicrobiia; order Acidimicrobiales; family UBA8592; genus UBA8592. The sequence continues at coordinate 1,135 of PBPU01000058.1, read as the reverse complement.
AAGGCCTTACCAGTTGACCCTGCTCTGGTGACCGCATCTTCAGATGAGATAATGCAAGCAGGTCCACATGTTTCAGTGAGGCCATACACTTGATGAATTTCTATACCCATTTCTGTGTACGTCTCGATAAGAGACACAGGGACTGGCGCGGCTCCACTGATCACATTTCGCAGTGATGTGTGGTCATGGTTTTCTGCGTCATAGGTTAGGAGCATAAATTGCAACATAACTGGGACCATCAGTGTTGTATTTATCTTTTCGTCGCGAATCAAATCCCAAGATGCTGCAGGGTCGAAAGACTTCATCAATGTGATGGACCCGCCTACGAACACTGACGTTATGATCGGCGTTAGTGCGCCCACATGGAATAGTGGAAGAGCGTTAAGGAACCGGTCGTAGTGCTGCATATCAGCGGTTGTTGCGTTTGTAATGTTGGCCCATAAGACTGTGTCGTGGCTGTGCATGACTCCTTTGGGCAGGCCAGTCGTTCCGGACGTGTACATTATGAAAACAAGGTCGTCATCGCCGCCTTCGATTTCGGGTTCACTAGTGGAAGAGGACCCCATCCAGTCGTCATAGTCAAGGGCGCCTTCTGTTGTGTCTCCACCAACCTGTATCCAGTTTGAGATTTGGGTCTTGTCACCCCGGCTGCGAAGCTCTGAAGCGAGTTCAGCGAATTCTTCGCTGAAGAGTAAGACAGTTGTTCCGGCATCGTCGAGTATAAATTCAAGTTCGTCTGCGACGAGGCGCCAATTCAGGGGGACGTTCACCGCACCAATTTTTGCAACGGCAAAAAATGTTTCGACAAACTCCTTTCCGTTCATGAGGAGTAATCCAACACGATCTCCTTTAGCAACGCCGAGGTCTTTCAAAGAATGCGCAACCTGATTAGAGCGGTCATTCAATTCTCGGTAGGAAAGTCTATTGTCGGTCGCAGGTTCGTAAATCGCTTCCAAATCTGTATCGCGTCGAGCTCGATTTGTAAGGAATTCACCTATATTCTGTGCCATGTCTACCCCTTTAGTAAGCGGAATGTATTTTTCAGTCTCGACATGAGAATAGATCCAAATCGTAAATGAACAAAATTTCAGAACAGTCGGTAAGGTTCAGACATGTTAAGAGCAGTTAAATCAGT
>PBPU01000057.1 GCA_002724825.1 Acidimicrobiaceae bacterium | reverse complement strand
GACCCGAAGGTCGAGAGCGTTCGACTTGCATGTATTAAGCACGCCGCCAGCGTTCGTCCTGAGCCAGGATCAAACTCTCCGTCAAAATCTCTGCGTGCCGAAGGCACACATTGAAATCAGGTGCTCTACCTCACTACTTCCATAGGAAGTTCTTGAGTGAAGTTTTGCGTTTTTGGAGAGCCAGGGTCGGAGGGGCTTCCTCGTTACCTGACTGGCACAAAACATTGCGCCCCTATCTAAAGATAGAGGCACGTTGTCCAATGTGCGGGTGCCACCTTTATTAGGTGGCGGAATTGTTAAGGTCGACGTTTTGGGTTCAAGAAAACCCGCGCGTCGCCCGCACTGGCTTTTTCGTCCTCTCTTCCGTTTTCAAAGAGCAGTGTTCACAGCCTTGGGCTGAAACCGCTTCCGGGCAGCAAAGCTGGAGCCGGATATACACCCCATTGTTTCGACTTCAACTACTTAGAAACCAATAAATAGGGCAGAAGGTGAAATCTACCCTTTACCTGCTAAAACGTCAACGTTTGTTTGGATATTTTTCTATATTTCTAAAGCTAGTGAATTCTATGAACTTTTAAAGAAAATCAGGCAAAGTGTTAATCATCTAGGATGACGAGGTTTCTCTGTTTTTTTCCTTTTTGGAGCAACAGAAATCGTCCACCAATTAGGGCATCCATGTCAAGGTCCCCAGAGGATCTCTTCTCTCGGTTCACTGATACACCCCCCTGCTTCAACAACCGNCGGGCCTCACTTTTTGATGCTGTTAGGCCACTATCCACGAGAAGATCGATNAGTGTTTCATCCCTAGTAAAAACAGACCTTTTTACTGAGGTTTTGGGGATAATTCCCTCTAAAGCAGCTAGCATTTCTTCATTTAATTCTCCAGACCCGAACAACGCTGTAGCCGCCAGTTTTGCTTGATCTACTGCTTCAGTTCCATGAACGAGAGCAGTGACCTCATCCGCTATACGCTGCTGTCCGTGTCGCTTGTCAGGAGCTTTCTGGTGTTCAATAACAATTTCTTCTATCTCTTTCAGGTTCAAAAGTGTCAACTGCATCAGGAATCTTTGGACATCTCGGTCATCGACACTTAGCCAGTATTGATGAAACTCATAAGGCAACGTCATCTCTGGATCAAGCCATATAGCTCCATCGACTGACTTCCCGTACTTTTGGCCGTCACTTCTTGTAATTAATGGCCATGTAAGTCCATGTACCGCATTGCCGTTTCTTCTTCGAATCAAATCAACCCCTTGGGCAATATTCCCCCATTGATCCGAACCTCCGATCTGCAACTGGCAGTTATATTCATTATGAAGCCACCAAAAATCAAAAGCTTGGAGAAGCATGTAGGAGAACTCTGTATAAGAGATTCCATGCTTACCTTCCATTCTCGTTCTCACGGAGTCCTTAGCCACCATTTGATTCACTGTTGCATGCTTACCCACGTCTCGAAGAAAATCGAGAATATTGACGCTTTTTGTCCATTCATAATTGTTCACCAGTTCAGCCCGTTCAAGATCGACCAGTGCTTCCAATTGCTTTCGAATTCCGGCAAGGTTTCTCGCAAGAGTCTCTTCATCCAAAAGGTTCCGCTCTTCAGACCGACCACCGGGATCCCCTATCATTCCAGTAGAGCCCCCTACGAGAACAATAGGTTTGTGACCCGCTTCTTGAAATCTACGCAGCATCAAGACCCCTATAAAGTTACCAATGTGCAAGCTAGGAGCTGAAGGATCAATCCCATGATAAAGAGTTATAGATTCTGTGGATAGAAGATCTTCCAGCGATCCCCTATCTGTTGTGTCTTGCACCATTCCCCGCTGGTCTAGGTCAAGAAGAAGATTTGCATTAGCCATACACTGAACCTTACGCCCCTTTAGGGCTACAGCGAGTGATTTTCCAAAGAGTTCAGTCGACTTTTCTTTGGGTATTTGGCATACCCGTTTGAAGGAAGCAATGCTTATTACTTCAGGAGAGTTAATATGAATGACAGTTCGGATGGCAATATTGTCTACAAAAAGTGGACTGTATGGAGGGTTGTTTCCCTGCTATTGTTCCTTTCAATAATTGCTTTTTGGATATGGGCCTTATCTCCTCTGGCCCCACAGGGGCACCCGGACAAGCTTGATGACCCAGCATTTGNAAATGCAGCAAAACCACTTTGTGCTGATGCAAAAAATTCAGTCGAGGAACTCCCCCTTGCCTTAACTTCAAAAACACCTGATGAGCGCGCTGATCTAATTGACGAAGGAACCACAATCTACAGAGAGCTTCTCGAAGCTTTACGGCTTCTCGCCCCTGCTCCTAATACTAATGATGGGAAAAACGTAAATTTGTGGATAGACGATTATGAGATTTATCTGAATGATCGTGACCAATATGCTGAAAAATTCAGAATTGGTAAAGATGAAGCTTTCGTAGTTTCCCCTTCGATCAAGGGAGACAAGTGGGTTACCCGACCTATAGACGAATTTGCAAAAGCTAATGATCTTAAAGAATGCATGGTTCCGCTGGATGTTTGATGCTCACTTCACCTGCTCCTCAAAGCTGATTTCCCAATCCCATATATATTCGCCTGAACCCACCTGATATTTTTCTAGGACATCAGGCCCACATGCTCCAGTTCCCAATCCTCGCAAAGCAGTATCAACATGAACTTCGACCGTATCTCGTCGTTTAAGATCAGCAATTGTTTTAGCAGATGCGATGTCCACATCATGATGAAAGCGCGCTGAAAAAGAGAAGGGATTCGTAGATGTAACACGCATCTGAACGCCACTGTCCTCTTGGAGAGTGAACCACCTTGTTTCATGATGGGCTCCATGTTCTTGGGGTACTACATAGCGATGATATTGGCTCTCAACATCTGAATCCCAAATCCCTACCATTTGAGATAGACACCGATCTGCGTATGACTCCTGCGGCCCCCTCCCATACCATCTCAATAAATTGAAAGATCCTGGCATTTCAAACCGAACGCCAATACGTGGCAGGTCATTCCATTCTTTAGGAATATCCATCCACTCAGTTACGTAAATCCCATTTTCCGACACTAAGTACACAGAATGGTGGAGAGCGTAATTTGATNCCCCATGGATCTCCTTTTCAAATACAAGAAATACATCGTCCCCACTCTTATAAGCTNCATGTTTCTTTGTATGGATTTCTAAATTATTGATCCCATCTCGAATCCATTTCTGCCGAATCCCTGACACGTTGGCCATCCATCCTTGTTTAACNCCATCGTTATCAGTCGGGGCTCGCCAAAGACAGCTATCCGGAATAGCATTCATCATCGATCGACCTTTATACAGGATGCTCGTTAAGAAGCCGGCTTCGTTTACCTCAACTGAAATAGGTCCAGCTTCGTATTTTGTTACTAAAGGTATTTGCGTTTCTGCCTTTAGAAGTGGCTTTTCTACTGGCGTTTTCTTTTTTCTGCCTACGACGACTTGGTCCCAACTAACGAGATGCCCACTATCAGACCAAATTACGTCTTGATCTAAATACCAATAGAAATTAAATACTGTTTCTGTCAGCGAATCAGCCTCGTAATTAACAGGGAAAGGGAATTCCTGAGACTCGCCTGGCAATANATTGACGTCAAGCTGTCCGGACTGGTAAATCTCACCATTTTTTTGAAACTCCCAGTGGCATCTNAAATCTTCTAAATCTTCAAAGACTCTGCGATTCTCTATAATTAAAGTTTCCTCATCTAGTAGCCGAACAGTAACCGGCCGACTCGCCCACATGTATTCCCTTAGAGCAGGGTGAGGCNTTCCTTCAGGATCAGTTAACCCATTGATACAAAAATTTGCATCATTAGGTTCGTCCCCAAAGTGACCTCCATATGCCCAGAAGAATTCACCATCTTCGTTAAATTCTTCCAACCCCTGATCACGCCAATCCCAAACAAAACCTCCAGCTAATGCGGGGTAAGCATAAAATGCATCAACGTACTCGGCGATTGAACCGTTGGAGTTTCCCATAGCATGAGAAAACTCGCATAAAACCATTGGCCGCTCGTCCCTTCCCTCACCTTCAGCCCACTCAGCCCACTCAGTAATTTCCTGAATTGGGGTATACATAGGGCAGACCANATCTGTAACCAACTCTTCAAGTTTCTCGGGAGCCCTTTTACTGTTCTCGTATCCCTTGCCCTCATTTAAAGAGAACCGATGCTCCAAGGCTCCTTCGTATTGTATAAATCTCGTTGGGTCACTGGCCCTAATCCATCCAGCAGCTGAAACATGTGGGGGGCCGAATCCTGATTCATTACCTAATGACCACCCGATGACCGAAGGATGATTTCTATCTCGTGCGACCATTCGCTTAACTCGTTCTTGGATGGCATTGTGATATCTAGGATCTAGAGCTAACGATCTTAATCTTGCATGAGATTCACAATTCGCCTCATCAACGACATACAAGCCCAACTCATCACACAGATCTAGTAGATAATTGTCGTTAGGATAATGTGCTGTCCTAATCGCATTAATGTTGTGTTGCTTCATCGTCAGGAGTTCTGACCTCATCTCATTTTTGGTAAGCGTTTTCCCATTTTTCTCATGGTGATCATGCCTATTAACCCCATGGAGAATGACAGGTTTGCCATTTATCTTTAGCCGCCTTTCGGCTATTTCCACACAGCGGAATCCTATCCTCTGAGAAATAACTTCTATCAAGTCTCCTGAAGGGTCCTCCAAAGAGACATAGAGAACGTACAATTTAGGTGTCTCTGCTGTCCATGGGTCAACAGGCAGCGATGGGAGCTCAAATTCGCAGCAGAAACCTTGGAAGGTGTATGCGGCAAGTAGCTGATCCAAAGAAGAACCTGAAATACTTGTGGGGGTAGCAATAGCTGTGTGCTCTGCAACGAGACTACCGGATGTTTCTTCGAGCCTTACATTTACTATGTAACCCTCACAAGGACCTGATAGAGAAATCGAACCTTTTGCCGTTCCTTGCGAATTCTTATGGTCATAGTCTGCCGAAATATGGAGGTCAGCTATATGTAAANGCGCTCTGCGTTCGACATANATAGAGCGGTGGATACCTCCATGAAACCAATGATCCTGATCTTCGATCCATGTCGCGTCACTCCACCGANTCACCATAACCGCAATACAATTACCGGTTCTCTGTATATACGGCGTTAAATCAAATTCGCTAGAAAGACGGCTGTCTTTACCCAGTCCGACAAATGTGCCATTACACCATACCGAAACTACACTTTCTGCTGCTCCAATATGGATTATGACTTGACCCTCATCCCAAGTAACAGGTAAATCAAACTTTGTTCTATAGAGGCCAGTCGGATTTTTCGCAGGGATTTGTGGAGGTTCTAAACCCTGCCAAGGCATAACAATGTTTGTGTAATGTGGATAGTCGCCGGTTTTTTGACGTGTCCAAACACCTGGCACCTGTATAAGATCCCAGGGATTATCGTCGAATTCAGGCTCAACCCAAAACTTTGGGGCATCCTCAAAAGCATTTATAAGGTTAAATTTCCACTCGCCGTCAAGGCTAACCCTACTAGTCGTATCCTTACCTTCTCTTGCTTCCTCAATACTCCCATAAGGGCATAAAGGAACATGCATAGGTAGCCGATTGAGTTCAGTTAACTCTGGACTGAAAATTGTTTCTAACGGTAAGGGAAACACATTTACAGTATGCCTCGAAATCTCCTTCCGCTTCCTACTATCGCCAGGATGGTGATAAAACATTGAAATGGATTTAAATTCAGAAGCTGTTGACTACGTTCTTTCTTCAACAAGGTCCGTTCGGCTTCGACTTGACTTCGAGCGCAAAGTAGACCCTCAAATTATTTTGGACTGTATCGATCTCGCTGAACAGGCTCCGACTGGTGGTAATAGGAGCAGTAGGAGGTGGATCGTAATTACCGAGAAATCACAAAAAGAGAAAATAGCAGATCTTTACATGAGAGCAGCTGGTTCTTGGATGATTAAAGCAAGGGATCAGTTAACTGGAACCGGCCACCCGAATGAAAAAATGATGGAGTCTGCTGCGTACTTAGCTGAAAATCTGGAAAAAGCTCCAGCAATCGTGGTTCCAACGATCATTGGAACTCATGATAATTCTGGAAAGCCTGGACTTTTTGATTCTGTCATCCAGAGTGCTTGGAGCTTCTGTCTTGCGCTCAGAGCCCGCGGGTTAGGAAGTGCATGGACAACTGCAGTTCTGAGCGAGCAAGATGAGCTTAAAGAGATCCTCGGGATTCCTNATGGTGTAACTGAAATTGCACTGCTCCCCGTTGCATGGACAAAAGGTACTAATTTTTCAAAGGCTCCTCGAACTCCTGCTCTCNATATCACCTATTTTGACAGCTATGGAGTAACTTTTGAGAGGACGCCGAGTTCCCCGATCTCTTTTTCGGATGGGCCAATTATTTCAACGGAAATTGATATCGAATCTTCACTATCTGATGTCTGGGAGGTCGTCACAGATATCAATTTTCCAGCTAGGTATTCAGATGAGTTTATTTCTGCTCAATGGAGCGAAGATGGAGGGGAAATAGGATTAGGCTCAGTATTTATTGGCAAAAATCAGAATGCTAATATCGGAGAGTGGACGGCTCAGTGCATAGTTGANGTCTACGACGAAAAGTGCGCTTTCGGCTGGTGCACAGGCGACCTTAATTCGCCTGGTGCTCGGTGGAGATACGAACTTGAATCATTCGGAAGCTCTGTAAGGCTTCGACATCGAGCTCTTTTAGGCCCAGGGTCTTCAGGCCTGACTAGAATTATCGAGCAATATCCGGATAAAGAAGAGCAAGTGATAATGAACCGCGCCTCTTCACTCAAAGCAAATATGCAAAATGTCCTTCAAGGAATAAAGGACTATCTAGAGACTTAATTTGGGATTTGTTCGGTTTCTGGTAGACGAACTAGCGGGATTTTGCGACTTGTCCTGTCTTGGTAGTTGGCATACCAAGCTCGGTCAGCGCACAGCTGCCCCCATACGGTATCGCGCTCCTCTCCTTCGAGGATTTCAGGCTCAGACCAAAATTTTCCANTTTGAACCTGGCACAATAGCCGAGGATTAGCTTTTTTATCACGTAAATTGATGAACCATGAGGGGTTCTTTTCGGCTCCAGCGAATGAAGCAACAATTATACGAATTCCGTTACGATCCTGCCAGGTTGGCAGAGCTACCTTGTGGGGCTTTCCTGACTTTCTTCCAATGGTTGTTAGGAGGACGTGGTGCATCCCTGCTTGAACCCATACCAGGTCATCGTTTGTCATTTCCATTGCCTCTACATGAACCTTTGTAAGGTCCACAATCTCCTCATGGCTTGGGGTTTCCCATACTTGTTCAACATGCTGATCTGTTGGTTTGGGCTCATCTCCGGCCATACTTTTCCTTTAGTTCTCGAAGCCTAGACCGAAGAGCTTGATAGCGTTACCGCGGGCTATCTTATGTATATCTTCTTGGTTTAGATGACCAAACAGTTCTTCAGCAACTGTCCGCGAATTCGGAAAGGTTCCGTCTTGGTGGGGATAGTCGGTTTCAAACAAAACGTTATCAACTCCGATTTGATCAAGAAGACCTATCCCTATTGTGTCTTTAAAAAAGCAGCTATACACATGCTTGCGGTAGTAGTGGGAAGGGGGCTTNGGAATTCTATTCTCTCCTTGTGCCCATTGGTGCGTCTGCCATGTATCATCTGCACGTTCAATGAAATACGGAATCCATCCGATCTGGCTTTCAGCATAAAGGAGCTTGAGGTTGGGGAATTGCTCGAATTTTCCTGAGAAGATCCAATCAATCATCGATGCTGCGCTATTACAGACGATAAGATTTGCGGTTACAACGGTCGGGGCTTCTGGTGATGTTTGAACTGTTCGAGTACCTGACCCAATGTGCATGCATATGACGGTTCCGGTATCTTCGCAAGCCTGAAAGAAAGGATCCCAGTGATCCCCATGGATTCCGGGTTGACCGAGCCAGGAAGGAAGCTCTGACCAAGCAACAGCTCGGCAACCTCTTTCAGCTACACGATAGATTTCCTCTGCAGCCAATGACGCATCCCAAAGGGGAACGATGCACAGGGGAATTAAGCGGCCTTCACTATCCCCACACCACTCATCAATCATCCAGTCGTTGTAGGCCTGGACGCATAATAAACCTAGTTCGAGATCATCAGCCTCGGAAAATAGCTGGCCGCAGAACCGTGGGTAGTTAGGGAAGCAAAGTGATGCTTCAACATGATTGAGGTCCATGTCAGCAAGTCTTGCCTTAGGGTCATAGCAGCCATCAGCTATGTCATCATAAGTTACCCCTTCCATCGTGACTTCCTCAGGTGGCACACCAGGACATGCGACCATTTGCTTGATTTGGTAGCGCTTATTTTCAAAATGCCACCATGCAGCCATTCGTTCTCCGGTTCCGGGAGTTTCAACCCACACACCGTCGTTCAAGGTCATTTCGCCTTGAGGGGCAATAACTATCTTTGGAGCTTTTTCTTTGTGCTTTGAAGGGACTCGGTCTTGCCATACATTGGCAGGTTCTATGACGTGGTCATCTGCACTGATTATTTTTGGGATCATTAGTAATATCTTAGATTGCGCTGGGCTCTTTTCATAACTTGTGGCAACTCCTAGCCATCAAATTCGCTACGTTCTAGTACCCATGATGATACCGAAACACATCTCATCATCGCTGCCGTCAGCCCAAAGAACATATCTCGGTTCAGCATCTGGCGGCCTAAGAGAACGATCCCACGTACATTCTAGTCGGATGGTGTCGCTGGGCTTTATCATAATTTCTTCAATTGGGTCATAGTTAAACTGCCATTCGAAATCCCATCTGGGAATATCAAGGAGAATCCGTTCGTCGGGAGTATCTGGATTTAGGGTCATCCTAAATGTTGTACCTATGCCATGTTGGTGGCCAAGAACGGAAACGATCATCCCAGAAAATCTTGCAGGTTGATCGCACGTTGATGATGCATAACCATCTGTCATATGAGAGAAATCATCAGGAGAATAACCACAGAGATCTAGGATCATATTCGCCTGCACTCCTTCTCCGTCGTAGCTAGCCAATCGATCGATAAGCGACACTTCACGATCGCATAATGGCCCTGATTCGGTTGTAGAGCAAGGTATTTCTGCTGGGGCGAAATACTGGATTAGCTCTACTGGAGTTATTGATTCATCCGCACTCCATTTTGCTCGAAAAGAGGAATTATCTGCTGGTGCTTCAACATCATAGTGGTAGTGAATCTGCATCACGAAGAAGTCTCCGGGCTCCATTAGTAAACCGTGCCCATCATGATATTCAACCGCACCTGTCCCAGGCCCCCAGAGAGTAATCATTTGATTAAGCGTTCCTACCTGGCTCCCTCCAAGTCCAGTTCCTCCAAAGCAGCTCCAACCTCCTTGCCCATCAGAGTAGTTTCTTTGGTCGGCTGCTTCTCGAAGTTCTTCTGGAACTCTATACCCGACGAGATGATGGACCACTTCTGTCTGATCGGGAACAAATTCATAGCCGACAAGGTATTTTCGTTCTGTTAATTGGGGGTCATAAATAAAACATCGGTATTCGTCGCTTTGCCCCTTCTCCCCATCGTAATTCCCTATTGGAAATATCTCTTGATCGAAATCAACAAGGTGGTGAACTTCCTCCCTTGCGGAGATCTTGGTTGATGGGTCAATGTCAATACTGCCGCCAGATTTAGTCCATTGAATGACAGCCTCTCTCTCTTGCTGGCTTAAACTCCAGTCATGTTCGAATGGAACACTCAAGTTTGAAGCTGGCCAAGGCGGCATGATTCCTGCTTCAACAACTGCTGCAACTGCAAAGGCATACGCTGATACATCCGAAGCAGTTTCTAGTAGAGCGTGGGTCGTTCCTGGGGCATCTCCGGTATGACAGCGTGCGCAGGACGCCTCAATTATTGGGAGTATCTTCTTCTCAAAGCTAATGGTTTCTGTTTGCTGGCTCTCCTCTGGTGATTCATTTGGGGAGTTCTGAGGCGTGTCGTCAGTGCTTATTTCAGAAGCCGAACTGGCTTCAGTATTGACCGACTGTGGGGTTGAAGCATCTTCGTTAGTTCCGCAAGCGAAGATAAGAAATGAAAGAAATAGCAAACTAAGTAAAGTGTGATTTCCCCGCATAGTCATATGTGAGAGTGTAGGGCTGCTTTGCGGTTTGGAGGCATCATCAGGCCAGCAAATACCTACTATTGAGGTAGGTTAATTCTTTGAGCTAATTCAAGGCCTATTCGAGCCATGCGTTGGAGTCTCTCTTCTCCTGTAAGTACTTTTAGCTCCTCGAGGGTGACCCACCGCATATCTGTACTTTCATGGTTCCGCTTTATCACTGCGTCTTCGGGTGCTATGAGAAGATACGTGAGGTCAAAGTGAAAGTGCTCTTTTTCATCTCCTAATTCTGGGATTTTATGCACGTCACAATCGATTGCAGTAGTCCAAAGAGCTAAATTTTCGATTCCCGTTTCTTCGTAAGCCTCTCTATACGCGACATTAGATAAATGCCCCTCTCCATCTGCATGGCCACCTGGTTGAAGCCAGATACCAAGTTTTTTATGGAGCATGACCAAAACCTTCTGATATGAACTTTCTACGATCAGTGCCGATCCGGTCAAATGACCCTCAACACACGTTCGGTATAGGGCATCGTCATGTTCAGTTATAAATTCAAGGATTTTCTCACGAGCCAGATCCGACTCGGATGAACTAGATAAAGCGTTTCGAACTTCATGCTGTGCTTGTGAAATTGACCCTCCGGATGGGAGATCGAAAGTAAATGAGGCACTGGCTGGTATCACTGGGTTACCTGTATTGTCATACTACTAGGAACTCGACAGGTGATCATGAAGCTCTTGGGGAACAGGAATAGGACTGTAGTTTTCATGGTCTACACATACATAGATTACAGATGAAGTAAACGAAGACTCTCCCCTCACCTTCCCCTCAAAAAGTGCTTTGAAACTTGTATTCCCCCAGCTCTCAATCCCACACTGAATCTGTAATTGATCAGCAAATTTTACAGGTAAATGCCATGTAATCTCAGCCTTTTTGAGCATTACTTCCCACCCATATACACTCTCAAAAGCTAAATCTAAACTTCGAAGCCAACAGTCAAAGGCATCATCGACGAACGTCAAATAATGAGCATTGTAGACAACGCCCTGCATATCGCAGTCAGCGTATCGGATACGGACCTCGTGATTGTAAGTCATAGTTTTCCTTCATCCGAGCATATTTTGTTTTCGAACCTTTCAATTTGATCAGCTAGTTTTTCTAAACTCGCAGAACCATGTGTTTTTTTGCTGTTGAATAACCTGCCCTCTTCTAACAAAGATACAGCTTCTTCCCCTAGGTTCTCATCCATGGAAATAAGATCCTCCAAAGCAACTCCCTCCGATAAAGCCCTAGCTACTAATTGCCCGATGACTGCATGCGCTTCACGGAACGGCATTCCTCGCTGAACGAGCCATTCCGCTAAGTCCGTTGTCGCTAAATATGGTGATAGAGCCTGGTCACGCATTTGTTCAATCTGAAACGTTGCTGAACTAATCATTCCCGTTACTGCGGGCAGGATATTCGATACTGTATCGACTGCATCAAATAGTGGCTCTTTATCTTCTTGAAGGTCCTTGTTATATGAAAGAGGAAGAGCCTTCAATGTTGCTAAAAATCCTGCAAGGTTTCCTATTAATCTTCCAGATTTACCTCGAGCTAATTCAGCAATGTCTGGGTTTTTCTTCTGCGGCATCATTGAAGACCCTGTTGAGAAGCTGTCAGAAAGTTCTATAAAACCAAATTCAGATGAGGACCAAATGATCACTTCCTCCCCTATCCTCGAAAGGTGAATGCCAAGAAGAGCAAGAACATATAACGCATCTGCAACAAAATCTCTATCAGAAACAGCATCAATGCTGTTATCAAAAACTCTTGAAAAATGAAGGTCGTCCGCGACAGCATCTACATCCAACGGTATCGAAGACCCTGCCATAGCCCCTGCACCCAGAGGGGAAACGTCCATGCGTTCGATTGCTTGTAAGAGCCTTTCGACATCTCGTGAAATCGACCATCCATGTGCTAGGAGATGATGGCCTAGGGGTACGGGCTGCGCCTGTTGGAGATGGGTGTACCCCGGAAGAACAGCTCCATCAACCTCTTTCGCTTTCTCAAGAAGGGCCCTTTGGAGAGAAATAGCCATACGAGCCACGTCCGTAAGCGCTTCTTTCGTCCAAAGCCTTAAATCTGTTGCCACCTGATCGTTTCTACTTCTTCCCGTATGTAGCCGCGCTCCTGAAGGGGCAATTTCCGTTACTCGCCTTTCAACATAGGTGTGGACATCTTCATCGGTTGGAAGAACTGAGAATGACCCACTTTGAATTTCTTCTTCAACCTGATCGAGAGCTAATAGCACCTCGGTGAGCTCATCTTTAGAGAAAACACCAATTTTTTGAAGCATTTTCGCATGCACCCGAGATCCCTCAATGTCCTGACTAAACAGACGAATATCATACGAGATACTGTTATTAAGCTTCTGCAATTCGTCTGCTGATTGCTCAAGAAAACGGCCATGCCAGAGTGATTTACTTTCATCATTGCCGGAGTTTTGATTCATTGTCTGTTTCCTTTTCCGGAGTTCATTTCCCTATCCGCTTCGATGCCAATGTCCTTAGTCGTAAAGCATTCAATTTAATAAAACCACCAGCATCAGCCTGGTCATATACACCTTCATCATCTTCAAAGGTCGCTATCTTTTCGTCGAAAAGTGACTCTTCGCTTCGTCGGCCAACGACTTCTACATTTCCTTTGAACAGCTTCAATCTAACGTCCCCATTAACCAAGAGCTGACTGTGGTCTATAGCCGTTTGAAGCATCTCTCGCTCTGGACTCCACCAATAGCCGTTATAGATAAGACTCGCATACCTTGGCATTAATTCATCTTTAAGGTGAGCGACTTCTCTGTCTAAAGTCAAACTCTCTATAGCGCGGTGGGCTTTAAGCATAATGCTTCCACCTGGAGTTTCATAAGCACCTCGTGACTTCATCCCGACAAAGCGGTTTTCGACTATATCCAGCCTTCCGATACCATTCGACCCACCAAGTTCATTAAGAGTAGAAAGAACTTGAGCGGGAGTCAGTGACTTTCCGTCGATAGCAACAATATCGCCTGATTGATAGCTAATCTCAACAAATGTAGCTTCATTCGGCGCTGCTTCTGGACTCACCGACCATCTCCACATCTCCTCCGGCGGTTGAACCCATGGATCTTCTAAAGGCCCGCCCTCGTAGGAAATATGGAGAAGGTTTGCGTCCATTGAAAAAGGTGATTCTTTACCTCTTTTCATTTCAATAGGAATGCTGTGCTCTTCGGCATAGGCCATAAGTGACTCGCGAGACCCAAGGCTCCATTCTCTCCATGGCGCCACGATCTTTATTGACGGGTCTAAGGCATAAGCACCTAATTCAAATCGCACCTGATCGTTACCCTTACCAGTAGCTCCATGACTTATCGCGTCGGCTTTGGTTTCTTTCGCTATTTCGACAAGCCGTTTTGCGATAAGAGGTCGTGCTATTGAAGTTCCAAGAAGGTATTCACCCTCGTAAATAGCGTTTGCCCTGAACATCGGGAATACATAATCTCGGGCGAAATCTTCACATAGGTCTTCGATATAGATCTCATTTTCGGGCACTCCCATTTGAAGCGCTTTCGTTCGGGCCGGCTCGACTTCTTCCCCTTGTCCTATATCTGCTGTAAAGGTAACAACCTCACACTCATAGGTATCTTGAAGCCATTTCAAAATTATCGAGGTATCGAGACCACCCGAGTAAGCCAATACGACCTTATTAATGTCTGATGCTGATTCCATTTTCTTATTCCAATCCTGCTGTTTTCCTCAGCGAATCCGCAACACTGCTTCCGCTGATTCCTTCATTCGTAATGATCATTATGGTGTCGTCACCTGCCACTGTCCCTAGTATCGTCTCTACTCCAGCCCTATCAATAGCCGAAGCTACTACATGAGCTGATCCAGGAGGGGTTCGCAATATTACGACATTTCCGGAAGAACTAACATCAACAACCCACTCGCCCAGAACTCTCTTCAAATGGTCTTCCGGCAGATGTTGTTCAGACGGAAGCTCAGGGATTGCATAAATGATCTTGCCACCACTGCCGCGAACCGTGACAGAACCTAGTTCATCTAGATCTTTTGAGACGGTTTTTTGTGTCGTCTCAATTCCTTCTACTCCAAGGAGTTCGACTAGCTGACTTTGAGAACGAACAGATTGTTCAGCTAAAAGTTGCACAATTACTTGTTGACGTTGCCTTTTGGTAGTCACTATTGATTCTCCTCTTGAAATAGGTGCAATAGAAAACCTCTTGCAGCATGCATTCGGTTTTCTGCTTGTTCCCATATCCTGCTCTTACCGTTATCAAGAACAGACCGTGATACTTCCTCCCCTGGATGGGCAGGTAAACAGTGCATGAAAATGCTGTCGTCNTTTGACAATTCAAACAATTCATCCCCAACCGTGTACCCTTCGAAATCTGCTAGCCTTTTTTCTCTTTCTTCTTCTTGCCCCATCGATGCCCATACATCGGTATAGACAACGCTTGCCCCTGCAACAGCTTCTGCGGGATTGTTCGTGGCGGAAAATTGTGTTCCTATTCCTCGAATCGTCTCTTCATCAGCTTTTGAAAATCCATACCCATTTGGGTGGGCAACGCGGAATTCAATACCCATCAAACCACATCCTATTGCCAGTGACCGCGCCACATTATTAGCATCCCCGACATATGCGACGATACAGCCTTCAAAAGTGCCATATTNCTCCCAGATAGTTAGTAAATCTGCAAGAGCTTGAAGAGGATGCGACTTGTCGGAAAGCATATTAACCACTGGTGACGTTGAAGCGCTGGAAAGTTCTTCTACGGTCGAATGTGCGAAAACTCGTGCTCCGATTAATGCGTGGTAACAGGAAAGGGTTCTAGCCACATCTTCCGCGCTTTCACGCGTCCCTATGCCAACTTCATCTGGACGGATGNTAATTGGATGCCCACCTAATTGGATGATCGCCATTTCCATCGAGTTCCTTGTCCGGTTTGATGGCTTCTCAAATANAAGNGCCGCCCCTTTATTTCGAAGTACTTGTTCTGGGTTCTCAACGTGTGAAAGTCGAATTATTTCCGCTATATCGATGGCTGANAAGTCATCGATTTCAAGAAGGTGCTTGGGCATGGAGAACTCCTTTCAAGATNCTCATGGCTTCATCTACATGATCTAATGAAGTTGATAACGGCGGAGTGAGACGAATAGCAGTAGGGGTAATGGGATTAACTAATAGGCCATTCTCGGTGGCTTGCAAAGCAACNTTTGCGCTAATCTCTCCATCCAGCTCTGCAGCAAGCATCCCCCCCATCCCTCTTACAGAAACAACTCTCGGAAGATCCGCAAGAGCATCGGAAAGAACGCTACCTAAGGCTGATGCCTTTTGCGGGTAATTGTCCCTTGCCATGATTTCAAGGACTTTTCTTGCTGCCGCCGTTCCAAGTGGGTTTCCGCCGTATGTACTTCCATGATCNCCAGCTTGGAATGCAGAAGCAACTTCAGCTCTTGCCCATACCGCAGCGATTGGAAAACCATTCCCAAGAGCTTTNGCTATACAAACAACATCTGGCTTCACCCCGAAATGTTGAAATGCAAACCACTTGCCTGTTCGACAAAGACCACTTTGAACCTCATCAACCATGAAGAGAACGTTATTGTCCAAAGATAGCTCCTGAACCCGAGACATAAAGGGTTTATTACTGGGCCANACTCCACCTTCGCCTTGGATGGGTTCAACATGTATGGCAGCAGTTGAAGAGGTCACTAACGCCTCNAGCGAGTTAGGCTCATCTCTTTGAAAATGNTAAAACCCAGATGGCATAGGTTCAAAAGGTTCATGTTTATGCGGTTGACCGCATGCAGCNAGAGCCGCAAGTGTTCTCCCATGGAAGGAACCCATCGCTGTGAGGATCTCGAACTGTCCGCTTCCGGTTGATTTTCTCGCTAGTTTAAAGGCAAGTTCATTCGCTTCGGCACCTGAGTTACAGAAGAAAACTTGTCCAGAAGGAAACTCAGGTTCTGAGCTCAGCGAACTTCCTGCTCCAGTGATGTGCCGATCAAGTTCAAGAGCAACGTGATGGGCATGTTCAGTTGCCCAGTAGTTCGACACTTGAGTCAACTTCATTGCCTGCTCCGATATGGCCTCAGCTACCTCTGGGTTTGCATGACCGAGTGATTGGACAGCCAAACCNCCGACAAAATCTAGGTACCTTTCCCCCTGCGAGTCCCATAATTCGGTCCCTTGACCACGNACGAACATGATAGAAGGTGCTCCATAGGTTGGCATGATTGGACATCTGACCTGTCCGAGTTCAGCTCCCATGTTAAGTGCGTGGCTAGACATCTTCATCCCCTTTCTTGATCATCGTTCCNATACCACTATCTGTGAAAATCTCCAAAAGTAGAACATGTGAAACGCGGCCATCAAGTAAATGAGCCGCTTTTGCACCTTTTTCCAGAGCATGGATACATGATTCCACTTTGGGGATCATCCCATCAGAAATCACTCCGGTTTCAAACATTTCATACAATTCCTTATATTGGATTGAAGATATTATCGACGTCGGATCATCCTTATCAATTAGCAAACCAGGAACATCGGANAGATAAATCGCCTTTTCTGCTACAAGAGCTCCTGCGAGGGCTCCAGCAGCTGTATCTGCGTTGATATTATATGCTTGCCCATCAGCGTCTTGTCCGATAGTTGAAATAACTGGCACTTCTCCTTGTCCATGTAAGTGTGAAATAATGTCGGGATTTACTTTTGAGACTTCTCCTACGAAACCAAAACGATCCCCTTTTGGCTTCACAGTGAGAAGGNNTTCCGTCTCTCCAGTTAGTGCCGTAGCTGATCCTCCATAAGTAATTATTGCCTCAACTATTTTTTTCCCAACTTGCTGAACAAGAACCTCACGAACTGCAGCGAGCGTTTCTCCATCCGTGACACGAAGACCATCAATAAACGTGCTTTCTTTCCCTATTTGTTTCAAATATTGCCCGATTTGAGGCCCACCTCCATGGACAACCACTGGCTGTATTCCGACAGACGCAAGAAGAACAATATCTTGAGCAAATTTTGAAAATAGTCCCTCATCGATGAGAGCGCTTCCTCCCATCTTGACAAGAATCACTTTTCCAGAAAATTTTTGTATGTACGGTATAGCTTCCACTAAGGCTTTNGCTCTGAGTTCTGGGCTAAATCCAAACGAGGCCTCTAATGATGCNTTTCGAATACCTGTCATGAGCGGTACCCCGCGTTTATGTCAATGTAACCATGGGTCAGATCACAGGTCCAGATAGTAGAGTCACCATTCCCTATTCCCACATCTACTTGAATAGAGATATCTTGACCAGCAAGGTGCGCCGATGCCCGTGACTCATCATAGGTCGCCGACTGCATGCCCTGTTCTGCTACTAGTTCATCGCCGATCCATATTTTTAATTTGTCTCGTTCCGCTAGCTCTCCAGCCTTTCCAACNGCCATCACAATTCTTCCCCAATTAGCGTCTTCAGCTGCGACTGCAGTTTTGACAAGCGGTGAATTAGCTACAGACTTTGCAATCGCTTTCGCAGCAACATCATCTTCTGCCCCAGTAACAGTTATCTCAATAAATTTGGTAGCTCCTTCGCCATCCCGAACTATTTGGTGAGCTAACCCAAGCATGACCTCATCAAGAGCAACCTCAAAGTCGAGACGATGACTTTCAATAGAATTTCCAGATTCGCCTGTAGCGAATGTAAGTACAGTGTCACTTGTCGATGTATCTGAATCCACAGTTATAGAGTTGAAACTCTTATCAACTGACCTCTCAGTAAATGCTTGTAATTCTCTCTGACTAATTTCCAGATCGGTAAATATGAATGCAAGCATCGTTGCCATGCTCGGAGCGATCATTCCACTCCCCTTAGCTATCCCAGCAACATATGACTCTGAATCTCCAATTCGGGAGTAAAAGCCTTTAGGAAAGGTATCTGTGGTACGTATCGCATTTGCAGCTTGTTCCCACATATCTGGGTTAGGTGGCCCCAATCCATCAGCTAGAGCTGCCATATGGTCAGTGATAACGCTGGAATCGAAAGGCTCGCCGATAACTCCCGTAGATGCGAGAAACACTTCGTCTGGGCTCAATGAAAATAGGTCTGCGACCACATTTGCACAGCTACCGACTACTTCAAAGCCAGCGCTACCAGTAAAAGCATTCGCATTACCAGCGTTACAAAGCAAAGCACGAGCTGACTCTCCACGAATCCGGTCCTTGCACCATTCCACTGGAGCAGATGGGCATAGAGACTGAGTGAAGACACCACCTACGGTAGTTGATGGCGGAAGAACCGCCAGGAACAAATCATGCCTTCCGCTATAGCGCATTCCGGATGCAGCTACAGCGAATTGAACTCCCCCAATAGAAGGGACCTTAGGAAAAGATGGTGGTGCTAGAGGTGAAACAGGCATGATGGTCCTAGGGGTAAAGACCAAGGGATGGAATCCCTAAGGACTCAGGTAGGCCGAGGGCAAGATTTGCATTCTGCATTGCCATTCCTGATGCCCCCTTTACGAGATTATCAAGTGCAGAAATTGAAACGAGCATACCTGTTCGTTCATCTACTCTGGCAGTCAGGTGAACGGTATTTGCACCCAGGGTAGATTTAGTGGAAGGAGGCCTTTCATCAACGACGAAGAAGGGTTCTTNTTTATAGAACGTTTCCAGCTGATTTAGAGCCTCATCAGTGGANATTGCAGACTTTGCTCNTCCGTANCATGTCGCTATGATNCCGCGATCTATTGGTGCTAGGTGGGGGGTAAAAAGCACAGAACTCGTATCCCCTNCGAAAGTAGTTAATGCTTGCTCAATCTCAGGTGTATGCCGATGTGTTAGCAGCCCATACGGGGTGATATTCCCGCTAACAGCACAGAATGTTGTGTTTTCTTTGGGTGGCCTACCCGCGCCACTTACCCCAGTGATGAGATCTACAATCATTGAACCGGAATCTATTGTTTGTGATTGCACAAAGGGCGCAAGAGCGAAAATAGCTGCTGCGGCATTACATCCAGTTGCTGCTATAAGATCTGCTCCTTCAATTTCATCTCTAAATAATTCTGGGAGTCCGTAGACAAAGTCATTGAGTAGCTCAGGGCAGGTATGCTCT
>PBPU01000056.1 GCA_002724825.1 Acidimicrobiaceae bacterium | reverse complement strand
GGATACTATGAGACCCTTAGGGCGCATAGCTCAGTTGGCTAGAGCATCTCGTTTACACCGAGAGGGTCGGGGGTTCAAGTCCCTCTGCGCCCACCATTAAGATAAATCAGGTGGATAAGTTAAGCTATGCCTTCTTTGCAATATTTTGTCAGAGTGATTCAGCGAACCCTTTGATATCTCGTTGGGTAGCTCTATATACGTCTGGCATAGCATCTAAGAACAGGCAATCTCCGGCATGGCAAGTTCCATTGACGGTTCTGCTTACCGCACTAACTCCCGCCCTCACTAGCTTTCGGTAAAAGACGAGGCCTTCATCTCGAAGAGGGTCAAGCTCATTGACTGAAATGACAAATGGTGGAAGACCTTCAAGGTCGCTTATTTCAGCATGGTATGGCCAAGCCAACGGGTTTGTAGCATTGTTTCCATCCGGGTCGTATGGAACCGAGATCGTAGCCATCTGCTGCCCGACATTCAACAAATAGTTATCATTCTCGACGAGTGATAAGAGTTCTTCTGGCGGGTCATGGTAGAGATTCGATATATATGGACATTGCGAGTACACGCCTGCGATCCCGTCAAGCCACCCTTCTTCTTTAGCCTTTAACGCAGTCGCTATAGATAGGTTGCCGCCGCCTGACTCACCTGATATGACGACTTTGGAAATGCCGAGCTGTTCCGAATTAGCTATCGTCCACTGTGCAGCTGCTGCACAATCATTCAATCCTGCGGGGAACGGGTGAGCACCCAGAACTCCCGCTCCATTTCGGAATTCTACGCCGATGACGACCAACCCAGTAGCCGCAAGTTCATTACGCCATCTCTGATATCCGACGTTTGAAGCTTGCAGCATCACCATCCCTCCGCCATGGGTATGGACGACTCCAGGAACAGGCCCTTCAACATCTGTCGGTCTGTGAATGTACAGGTTAATGTCGTTACCGTCGACACCCTTGATCACTTCTGTATACGATGCGACATTTTCCGCTTGGGGTGTTGCGCCGGTAAGCGCTGCACCAAGTTCATTGAACCCAGCTTCAGATTCAAGACAGAAAGCGAGAATTTCTTCTAACGATGATGACCTGTTTACTGGTGCCTGTTCTGGGGCAACATCAAGCCCTATCTGGCCCATGGCCTCGATCATACGTGGATCTGCTCTTGGGTCATCTTTAATATCCATGTTGGGGTTACCTAATCGCCCCGGAAGACTCTGACTCATCTCACTCCTCTTGTTACTTAGATACGAGAAATAGTAGCAACCGGTAAACGCAAATTGAAATTAACTGAGAGATAGCTAGAGAAGTTCGAGACAATTCAAATCTTCAATTGCCGCGACATTGCGTTTCACCATTTCTGTCATCCAAGCATTACCCCGATCATTCGTTTGATCCATTGATCCTGCAACCAGAGTAGCGAAGCACCATTGATACAGAACCGCTACCCTATAATCCTCCCACGCTTCGTCAAATGAATATCCTGAGACTCCCTGTGCTTGCAAGGAGTCGAGATATCGCTGGATGAGTTCTTTCTCATGAGCACGACGCTCCTCGATTTTTGTGCTTTGGGCAAGCAAAAACGCAATCTCCACAGGCCCTCGCCCTCTTACAGGGCCTTGCCAATCAATGAATGTCATTTTGTGATGGTGCGGCTCTTTCCCAAAGAACAAATTGTCAAGACGAAAGTCACCGTGCAGCACAGTTACTGGTTCTTTGTCCAAGTGCTTTTGCAATTCGGGGAGGGCCTTAAAATAGTCTTCCTTGATATCGCGTATCCATTGCGGCATGTGTTCATCAAAATTCTGGGCAGCTTGTTCCCAACTCGCTTGAGATCCTTCAAGCATGTTGGTGGCATTCCATGAATTTGAAAAGCGAGGCATCCAATCAAATTCGTCAGAGTTAACTTCTCCCCAAAATGTTCCATGTAGTTTCGCTAATTCTTCTAAAGCGAGTCCGGACTCTTCGGATGTTGCACCTTCAACTTGGTCTCCTACGCGGTAATCAGAAAGATCTTCAAGAACAATAACGAAGTCAACATCTCCTTCAATGTCTGCAAGGTGCACTTTGGGGCTGGCAGCGGGGCTTTTAGGGACGATCTCTTGGTAGCTTCGAACTTCGCGTTGATAAACCTTAAAATTAATTGCTATATCGCGATTCACTTCGTTTAGCGTAGGGAATTTAGCCACCAAGGTTGCCGGAGCACCTTCATGATTGCCGCTGTATGTGAGTGAAAGAAGAGAGAGTTCACTTAGCATCCCAGCTCCCTCTCCGAGCTGTCTTCCTACCACTTTGGAAACTTCAGCTGTTGCTGGAAGTGAACCGCTATTACGCAAAACTTCTGTCATCCATTGCGGTGTAATTTCTTTCGGTGATTTTGGTAGAGGCCTCATTCGTTCCCTTTCACTATTCGGCCCATTAAAGTGCACAAATTCTTGAATAGCAAAATCTTGTTTTAGCACACCCTTTAACATTGCAGCGGAGTTCCGGTATCGTTAAAGGAATAATTCTATGAGTACATAGGGGGTTTTTATGGAACTGAAACTGAGTGGATTGCGAGCTATTGTCCCAGCATCAACAAAAGGCATCATGCGGCGAGTCGTTGAGCAATTGGTCGACGAGGGCTGCAATGTTGCGATATGTTCTCGGTCGGAGGACTCAGTAGCCAGAGCCTTGCGTGAGCTCTCTGGCGGCCGCGGAGAAGCAATAGGTCGTGCCTGTGATGTCCTAGACAAAGACGACTATGAGTCTTGGATAGAGGAAATGGTCGAGCAAATGGGAGGCGTCGATATTTTTATTCCAGGTGTTAGCGCCGGCGGTGGGGCAGACAGCGAGCGGAATTGGTGGAAAAATTTTGAAGTAGATGTGCTCTCGACAGTACGCGGCTGCGAAGTGGTAATTCCACACATGCAAAAGGGCGGCGGGGGTGCTATTACTTTCATAACAACGACTGCTGCCGTAGAAACCTTCGGTGGCCCTCAAGCATATAACGCTATGAAAGGCTCCTTACTGGTCTATGCAAAGCAACTTTCTCAAGATGTAGGGAAAGATAGAATCCGTGTCAATTGTGTTTCTCCGGGGCCTATCTATTTTGAGGGCGGTTCATGGGAGATGCTTAAAGACACAATGGGGAAATGGTTTTCAAAAATAGAACGAGATCATCCCGAAGGGCGTCTTGGCACTCCTGAGGAAGTCGCTAATTGTATTGTGTTTATTTCTAGTCCTGCAGCGAGCTGGGTATCTGGCACTAACCTGATGGTCGATGGCGGATTTACGAAACGCGTCCAGTTCTGATCAGGAAGACCTATGGATATTATCCGAAAGCAGACCGTCAAACGGAGCGACCCAGAGAAGCATCCCGGGGGTACTCCTTTAGCGAAATCTCCTCGAATGGATCTCGGGACAGAGGTTATTCCGAAGGAGCGGTACACCTCCGAAGAATTCATGGAACTCGAATGGGAGAAAATTTGGACTAAAACTTGGCTGTTGGGTTGCCGTGAAGATCAAATTCCAGAACCGGGTGATTTCATCTGTACGAACATCGGGAGAGAATCAGTCCTTATTGTTCGACAAAAAAATAACGAAATTAAGGCATTCCATAATGTTTGTATGCATCGCGGCAATCGCTTAGCCGATGAAGGCCTATGGCACGCTGAAAGTTTCGTGTGTGGTTATCACGGCTGGGAGTATGACTCTGACGGAACTTTCGTTGATATTCCTGATTTAAATACCTTCCAGCAGGGGAAACCTCCTTGTGGAGGGCTGGCTGAACTTCCTTGTGATACTTGGGTAAGTTTTGTCTGGTTTAGCCTTAATACGGAAGTAGAGCCCTTGGAAGAGTACGTTAGCGATCTAGCTGGGCATTTCGAACCGTATCATTTCGAGCGTATGGCAATGACCCGTTGGGTTACTGCTGAGTGGAATTGTAATTGGAAAGCTGCTGTAGATGCGTTCGCGGAGGCCTACCACACTGCTACCACACACCCGCAATTGAAATGGTACTTGGACGACTTCGACATCCAAATTGACTTGTATGACAAGCACAGTCGATATCTCATTGCATTCGGACTACTGAGCCCACGCGTTGAATCAGTTGGAGAAATTCCTCCTCCTTTGAAGTTCTTGCTGTCAGATGCTGGGATTGATCCTGCCTCGTATGAAGGACCAGTGAATGGGATCAGAGAAACAGTGCAAAAGCATAAACGCGCAACACAGAAAGAACAGGGGAAAGATTTTTCAGAACTGCACGATGACCAACTAACCGACGACTATAACTACTTGGTGTTCCCCGGCGTTACGTTCAATACTCATTCCGATGACTTGATGTTGTACCGGCATCGACCGCATCCTAATGACCCAAACAAGTGCTTGTTCGATGTTTGGATGTTTGAGCTAATTCCCGAAGGTGAAGAATGGCCGGAACTACCTAAACACGATTTTCGACCCGAAGGAAGCACAAGGTCTCTCGGTTTGGTCATCGACCAGGATGCAGCCAACCTATCCTCTGTTCAAGCAGGAATGAATAGCTCTGCCTATCCCGGACTTTGGCTCTCAGAGCAAGAAATTCGGCTTCGCCATTTTCACAAGACAATAACTGACTTTATTGAAAACTGACGGAACATCTTCATCTGCAGCTCTGGAGTTAAAAGTATGTTAAAGATGCTTGATTCTATGATGCACGTCGAAGTGGTTGATATTTACGGTAAGTCATGATTCTCCATATCCATTCCGCCGGGCCAAAACGAAAATAAGTCAGCCAATACTTTGACCACATAAGTTGGATACACCACACACAAAGAATAAAGAGAGCAACACCACCCCGCCCCAAATCACCTTTATCAAAAATAGCTGAAAGAACCACTACGCCGAAGACCGTCTGAGTTATGTAGTTAGTAAAGGCCATTTGCCCAACCGAACGAACTCGATCATGTCTCGGAGTTGACGTTCTACTATCCCATAGAGAAATGATCGACAGGAACGCTAAGGCTAGTGGGATCGTGGCAACTGTATTCGGCAACTGCCCTATAATCGCAACTTCAGGGTCATAGTTGGCTAGTGCCTGCCAAAGCACTCCAGCAGTTGCCAATGGAAGCCCTACCCCTAACCCCCACCGAATTGTTTTCAGGTAAAGCGCTCGTTCACTTTTCCCAGAAATAAATCCGGACCGGTAGAGAGCCACTCCGATCAACATGCACCCTAACGCTCGGCAAACTGTGTCACCTAGGAACCAGAAACCAACTTCATCACCCATGGGTGCGTCCCCACTCCAAAAACTACCGAGTTCAGTTTCTCCGCTATTAACAAGATCTTGCGTGATTACTGCATGCAAGATTGTTAGCACGAAAAACCCTATGCCCCAGCTGAAGAGGACTCTGGGCGTTCTTTTTCGGAATAAGAGGACGACAGGAGCACAACAAGCGTAGAGAGTGAGAATATCACCTTCCCAAAGCAATACGTGCAACGACCCAAAACCAAACAATAAAAGGTTCCTCCATAGACTTAAGAGAACTGGTTTTCTTCCTTTCTCAACTGCCCGGTCGGCAAAAAGAACAATCCCGGCTCCAAATAGCATGGAGAAAAGCGCCATTGTTTTCTGATCAACAAAGATTTCTCCAGCGATACCAACAATCCAGTCGAATAGGTTATTTGAACCACCAGCGTCAAGATTCTGGTACGCAGAATCTGATATACCAAAATTGACGGCGTTCATCACAAGTATCCCCAAAGTCGCGATACCCCGAACCGTATCTAGATTCGTTATGCGTTCATTTTGTTTCGTGGCTCCGGACCTCGTGTGCTGCATTATGCCTCTTTCGCAAGATCTTGGACAATTTGTGCATTCGGAAGTGAAGATAAGGCATGAGGTGGAACATAAATTTTTCTATTTCGTGATCCGCCTCCGACAATGACTTTCCCGCAACTCATAACCCGACTGTCTATCCACAACGGAAGGTCATGGGGAAGGCCGAATGGGGTCACGCCACCTAGAGTCATACCTGTGATTTCAGTTGCTTCTTCAGGTGAAGCAAATGATGCCTTCTTAGTTCCTAATTTTTTTCTAACGGACTTGTTGACGTCAATTCGGGTTGTGGCAAGAACTACACACATTGCATATATTCGTGGTTCTCCTTTACCTACCACCATGATGGCGTTCGCAGATTCCTCTGGCTTGTAGCCGTAATGCTTGCAGAACGCAGTCGTATCAGCAAGATCAGGGTCGCACTCTATGATCTCATAGTGCACATTGGTGAGATTGAGTGCTTCAAGCACTAGATCGGTCATCTTTTAATTGGTTTCCTTTCTCCAACCATGAGAGATTTCGGGAAAGCGTGGATCTCAGCCCCATGGTATAACGTCACTTGTTTCAACTAACCAATTGAACATATCATTTCGAAGCTGTTTTACTACCTGGCTTTAATCTAATAAAATTTTTCTTCTATCCATGAAGATATCGCTTGAAGGTTGCCCTTACCGATAAATGACATCGAGCCTATATCTTCGCGCTCCAAGCCAGAGACGACAACAATATCCTCGTTTGCCTTACTTTCTCCCCAACTTTCTTTCAATAGTTTCCACACAGAATTGGCGTCAAAATCTCCAAGATCATAATCAGTGATTACTGCGTACGGGCTGGGGACTTTTCCGATTGATTCGGTGATCTGCTCGAGAGTCTCGGCCGTTTCAACTTCAAGCGTTGGGAATGTATGTGAAACCCATGTGAGGAACGTTTCCCTTACTAGCTCATCATCGTCGATCACAAGGAGTGTCCGCATTTCATTATTCTTGTGCCTAACATGCTGATACGGCTCTATGTGGTCACCGCACCATGCCTTTAGGCCATCAAGGTCTCCTTTAGGAACGAACTGGATATCGATCCCTTCCGGAAGTTCCCCAGCGGATAATTCCCCGCTTGTGAGAAGGAACTGATCCATGTCAAATCCATATTCTTCGAGCTTGCCTGCAAGAACAAAACCGTCATCGGGTTCTGGCATAGCCCAATCGGAAATGACGACGTGGATAGGTTGGTTCTGAAGAATTTCTATAGCTTCGTCAACCCCAGACGCTAAAAGGACTTCATTATCTGGGAAATAAGTCTTGATCCATAGTTCAGAGATCTTACGTACGCCGGGATCATCATCGACAATAAGAATTATGTTTCGTTTCATTATTCTGCCGAAGAGTATGAAGCGAGGAGTTCTTTCATTTCTTTGATTGCCCCATGTATCATTTCTGCTTTGCCAGCATCCAGAGTAATGGGACACCCCTCTTCATGTGATACTTCCCACAACATTGCTATTGCAGCAGTGTGTGATGTCAATTTATGTATGATTTGTTGCTTACTTCTAGGCATATCCACAGTGCAAGTTCTCTCTTTCTCGTAATCTACAACTTTAAAGTTATGTGACTCTAGGACTTAAGTCCCTTCTTCTGAGCTGGTTCTGGTTCTTTTGTCTCGACTAAACAGATTTGTCTTTAATATCTTCTAGAAGAGCAGTTATGTAGGTTTGATCGGGGTTTTCCTCATCGACTTTNGGCGTTTTATAAAATCGAATCCACCAGCGTTGAGAGTTTCCAGACGCGATTTCTTCTCGAGCTATAGTTTGTATGCGGCGCCATAAGGCAATGGCAGCTATAAGCAAAAGAGCAACTACAAACCCGATAAGTGTCCAGCCCCAGATAGCCACCTCAGTCAATACTCCCTTACTTTCATTTCCTTGCTTAACAGGCTCTACCAGCAGTATTTCTCGTCAAGCCAATACTTACATATTTTAAGCTTACGTACTNGAAGTTTCCAAGCCGCTTGCAGGAGCATGGGTCTGAACTGGGGCTTTAGGCAACTTGGTAGCTGNTAAGTCNCTAGATACAATATANATATGAGTCAAATAGGAGATAGAGCAGTTAACGAGGATGTGCAAACAGCTCGGCCATTAGATTCTTCTTGGCGCTACACGGAGCTCTGGCCAAAGGCTAAGCGTAAAGCGAGAGGCCTTAGCTTCACAAGAATGTTTGTTCTTCCTGTTATTTTTGGGGTCTTTGCGATAGTTGCAGTGATGCTTGTTATTTGGGCTATAGACATCTTGGTATAAACAACTAGGCGTTGAACTTTCTGATATCGCCTAGCCAGGGACCGTTTGGAGCCTTTAGCTTACCCTCGCAGCGGGCTAATCCGCTTTCCATGTTTCAGTGTCCATTGCTTCGAGGCTTGTTTAACTAGACGGGTCCTTTTATAGACTGGCTTTATGGCTCAAAGTCCTGAACTTGATCACCTNATANCNGCAATGTCTAGATACGTAATAGACCTGCCGCGCGCGATCGCTATTCACCTTCCAAGGATTAAGGATGGGGAAGTTTACGACATTGAGTTCATCTGGGGCAACAAGAGTTTTCAATCATGGAGGAAAAACCCGCTCAAAGAAGGTGATTTGGGTTCAGTTACTAGAAGAAAATTTGATGAGCTGTTGCCCCACTTAAATAAAGCTTGGTTTGATGGGCAGGCGATTCAATTCTTTGTAAGTTCTCACGAATCAAAATCACATGATATTGAAATCGAAACTATCTGGTCCAAAGCCGAAGATGTAATTGTTGAGTGGGGAGATGAGATAAGCTCTAAAATTCAACATGGCTCTGCAATTGAAGCTGAACGACATCAGAGACTTATGGATGCTGTTGAAGCGGAACGTGATTCCTTCGTGCAGGAAATACACGACAATGTCCTACAAGATCTTCACATTCTAACGATGAATATGGCATCGAAATTAAATCCTAGTTTGGATAAAGATCAACTTTTGTCTGAATCATGGAACCTTCAACTAGCTTTGCAAAAAATTCAGAAGGATCTTCGATCTCTACTTACCCAAGAACAGCAACGGACCGCGTTATTATCTGTAAGACTTTTATCACTTGGGGAAATATATTCTAACGAGACTTTCACTACGAGCGTGACGATCGAACCTGATGCAAATATTGACACCTTGGGAACTGATATTCAGAATGAACTTTTCTATGTTTGCAAGGAAGCGGTCTCCAATGCATTGAAACACTCAAATGGAAACAAAGTCGACCTATCAGTTGGAATTGATTCTTCTACAGGCGACATACAGCTATCGATCCAAGATAATGGCGACGGGATGGATGATGTTAATCTGAGATCGTCTGGTACCCGGAATATGGAGAAGCGCATGCGTCGTATCGGTGGTGTTTTTTCTCTAGAGAATGCAGATGGAGGTGGATTACGGGCCCGCGCCAGTGTAAGTCGCCTGGACCATAAGTAACGACCGAAGAAACAAAGCTCGTTTAGGTTTCGTTAGTTCTCGTCTCGTTTTGGGGGCTACAATAAGATCAATTGGGTGACTCGTCACTTCAGCCGCAAAAGAGGTTTTCAATGGCAGATTCAGATATAGGATTAAAAGTTCTTGTTGTCGATGACCATGCAATCACTCTCGCTGGGCTGGAAGGATTATTAACTAAACATCTAGGAGATAGTAGTGAAGTTTCCAGTTGCTCTGATACTTCTGATGCTCTTGAAGCAATACTTGAGCAAAAACCCGACATAGTTGTTTGTGATCTTGATTTCGGAAGCGAACGAACAGGTGGATTTAGCCTTGCGCAAGCAGCTTGGGAAGCAGAGTGTCTATCAAAGTTCATCATGTATACGGGCGCTGATATAAATCAGGCTGCTCTCTTAGGAGATGCAAGGAATCTTGTCGGAAAGAATATTTTTGCGATTGAATCTAAGGTCAATCCAACAGATAGCCTTCTCGAGACAATTGCTAAAGTTGCTGAAGGCGTCCGACCATATGACAGTTTCAGTGTCCGTGTTGCTAAGTCCCAGCTTCCCGAGGAGGACTTACGAACCATTGAATCATTCAGTTCGCTCACAGAACGCCAACTAGAAATAGTTGCCGCATATGCAACCCATGATGACAGGAAATCGGTTGCAGCAACGCTCGGCGTTTCAGATTCCACTGTCAAAAATTCCATTAGTAGAATATTGCAGATCTTCAATGTGGACTCTATGAGAACTGTTGTCGCAAGATACAAAGACTATCAGGATATTCTCTCTCGCTTAGGAGCTTCGTAGACCCTAAAGAAAGTTGCACTCAATGGTGGACCTACCTCAAATTGCCCCTCCCACCGAATTTGGGAGAGAGACGTTCGATAGGATGACAGCTATTCCACCCTACGATTTTGACAGCTATGGAGAGGGCCTGTGCCGGAGGCGTATTCGTCTGATCAACGCATCAGAAACGGCTACTATCGGAGAACTAGAGGATGACTTTCATCATTTTCGAGTTGAGTTAACTCACGATACGGATAAAGTTCTTTCAGTATCGGGGCTAGTCCTGCGGGCACCTTGGTCTACTTGCTCCGAGGCAGATCTCCCTCTTCAGAAGATTGTAGGGAAGCCACTCTCTTCAGATTCCACCGCAATCGGAAGTTACGCAACCCCTACAAGTAACTGCACGCACCTGTTCGATTTAACTGGTTTGGCTATCTCCCATTCAATGCAGGGTGATTCGATTTGTCAATATGATTTGATGGTTACAGATCCACTTGATGAGAAGCAGGTCCTACGATTATGGAAAAACGGTGAATTGCTTCTTGATTGGGTTATCAGGGAGGGTGTCATAATTTCTCCAAAAGATTGGGAGGGAGTGTCCCTCGTGGGGAAGTTTATTGCTTGGGCTAAAGGCAATCTTGACCCTGTCACTGCTGAGGCTGCGATTGCGTTACGAAGAATGACTCATATTTCTACTGGGCACGGGATCAATCTGGATAAATTGGAAAAGGGGGCTGAGCACACCGATGGACCTATTGGCAGGTGTTACACCTACTCTAATGAAGTCCTTATTCGTGCGAAACGGATGAGAGGGACTGTTCGGGACTTTACGAAGGATGAGCACGCGTCCTTAATGCTGTCTGATATGGAAGCAAGAGGGAGTTCTGGCTGTGAGGTTTAGAAGTGTTATTCGTTTCTCGTTCCGATAACTTCTTGGCCAAATTGCTCAAGGCGGTCGAATCCGCCAGGTCCCGCAAAAAAGAAAGCAGGGACCATGATTCTCCCAACTCCCGCATCTTGAAGTCGTTCAACTCCTTCAGAGTGATCTTCATCTGGAAGAGCCGCATAATGAGCATGAATTTCAATTTCAGATGGGTCACGATCGAAACTTTCAGCTGATTGGCGTACCTGCTGAATCAAGTTTCNCAANTCATTGAAATCACCCGTCCCCGGATAGTACCCGTCTGCAAGTTTTGCAGCTCTTCGAACGGCAGCCGGCGTGTCACCACCTACGAGTATGGGCACATGTTCTTGAACGGGTCTAGGTGTGCAGGTGACTGGGTCAAAATCAACAAATTCACCGTGGAATTCGACATCGGTTCCTCCCCAGAGTAATCGTAATGCTTGGACATACTCGTCAGTTCGTGCTCCTCTTCGCTCCCATGGGACCCCAAGAGCTTCAAATTCTTCTTTAAGCCATCCCACACCGATACCTAGTTCAACTCTTCCACCTGACAGATAATCCAGGGAAGATATTTCCTTTGCAAGAACTAGAGGGTTGCGTTGGGGAAGAATCAATATACAAGTCCCGAGCCGAAGACTAGGGGCAACTGCAGCAACGTAAGCAAGCCAAATTAACGGATCATGAATCATCGTGTCTTTCGTTGCTGGTACTTTCCCATCACTCGTATAGGGGTATTTCGACTCAATGGAAGATGGGAAGATTACGTGTTCACCGCCCCATACTGATTCNAAACCTACTTTTTCAGCTATCTGGCATATTTCTAAGGCTGTATCACTTTCCGTGCCAGCACTACTTGCAAAAGCTAAACCGAATTTCATTACTCCCCCGTCTTTTGTTTAGAGATTTTTTATCTTAGCCTTTGGTTTTCGAAGGAGAAGAATCGGAGTGCTTCGGAGATANTCTCGGTATATGGGGTCATCTCCNCATCGCTCATTAGCTCGCCTTTCAAGTATTGGGATACCACTGATACGAGTCAGTAGGACAAAAACAAATATTGGAGATATGAGGGCCACCCATCTCCAACCAGAGAGAAGAGGAATAGCTAACACCGCAATACCGACCCACAAAAGTATCTCCCCAAAATAATTTGGATGTCTAGAC
Organism: Acidimicrobiaceae bacterium; assembly: GCA_002724825.1. Classification (GTDB taxonomy): domain Bacteria; phylum Actinomycetota; class Acidimicrobiia; order Acidimicrobiales; family UBA8592; genus UBA8592. The sequence goes on along the minus strand of PBPU01000056.1, from coordinate 8,355 downwards.
CATGCCCACAGTCCAGACTGAATAAAAGCGTCTGAATTCTCTGATTTAGATCGAAACTTCGTTTTTTGACGGTCGGCCACAATCTCCACAAGGAACCCGGCTCCCCATAGCAATACACCTACTCCGGCAAACCAGTCGAAAGACTGTCGCTCTACGCTGGTGATAACTGCCAATGAACAGCTTCCTGTNACTAGAACCCACAAAGCTTGGAGAGACCACCATGAAAAGAATGTCCCAGGATGATGTTTAATAGTGTCGAACCTTCCATCTCCTCCCATCTTCCTAGCCCGCGAAAAGAGGAACGAACCCAATCGAGCTGCCCATACTCCAACCAGTATGCTTGCAACGATTGCGCGCAGATCTAAATCCGTGCTTCCGACTANAGCAACAAGTATCAACGTGAGATGTGTGAGNGAGCCCACCAAGTCGAAATAGTGTTCAGTCCGCTTGAGGTAGGACGGGACAAATGCCAGCCAATTGATCGCAAAAGCAGCACCGGCACATAGAACTATCGCGGGTACCTCTCCGACTCTGGAACTGCCGTCGCTCAAGGCAGCAGTTAAACCTACCCCTAATCCGACTGTTAGAACAATAGTGATGAAGGCGAGCCTTTGATGTTTGTTCACCTTCTCAGACTAGCTTTTAGTCACCGGTAGTGAGTATTTTTACCCGCAGCGTAAGACTGCTAGCGTAACTGTACAGCAAGAATAAAGGGCTTAATTATGATTATCATCACAGCAACATTTACGTTGTCAGACCCGGCTATGCAGGATGAAGCAATTAAAAGAGCCACACCGCTTCAGCAGGCTACACGTGACAATGAAGAAGGTTGTCGAGCGTATGTATTCTCTCCGGACCCTTGCGAAAATGACCGTGTCATCGTATTTGAACTCTGGGACGACCGAGAGTCACTTGCAGCGCATTTCGACCATCAGAATTACTTCAACATGGGTTCGATGTTTGGAGAAGTAGGCCTTGCCGGCGCCGAAAGTAGAAAATGGAGAGTTACGGCCAGCGAACCTGTCTACGATGACACGCCTAAAGCTCGGGCGGACTTTTTTACCTGCGAGGATCAGCTCCCTAAGGACCCTATCATTATTGCCGGATATATCGATTTACATGATCCTTCGGAAAGGTTAGATTTGCTTTCCGAATCTGTCCCATTTCAACTGGCTACTCGCAATGAGGAGCCAGGGTGTCAAATGTACGTGTTTTCTGCAGATCCATGTAGGGAGGAGCGAATAGAAGTTGTAGAGATATGGGATGATATGGAGTCACTTGCAGCGCATTTTGGTCACGAGAATTACTTCAACATGGGGAATCTTATTCGGTCAACATCTGGACGTGACTCTAATCACCGGAAATACCGGTGCGATTTCAACGAACCTGTCTATGACGATTCACGCAAAGCCCGGGCAGATTTTTTCACCTTGTAATATTTTCAAGAGCTTCTGCTAACGAGCTAACTGTTCGGTCTATGTTCTTTAGCTTGTCCAAGCCGAAGAGGCCGATCCGGAAAGTTGAAAAGTCCTCTGGTTCTCCACATTGCAGTGGGACACCCCCAGCGATCTGAAGTCCTTCCGCTTTGAATTTGCTGCCATTTTTAATATCAGCATCAGTGGTGTAGGAGACGACCACACCGGGTGCTTGATACCCCATTCCGGCGACACTGGGGTAGCCGTTTTCTTGAAGGAGGCTCCGGACTTGCCTTCCCAACTCATGCTGGGCATTTTCCATTTCTAGAAATCCTAATTCTTCTGTTTCGAGCATCACATCACGAAAGGTACGAAGGCCGTCGGTTGGCATTGTTGCATGATAGGCGTGCGCTCCCTGCTCGTAGGCTGCCATGATCTCTCTCCATTTCTTAAGGTCACATGAAAAACTCGAACTTGATGTTGTTTTCAATAATTCGACTGCTCTTGGGCCCATCATGACGAGGGCACAGCATGGTGTTCCGCTCCAGCCTTTTTGTGGAGCGCTTATTAGGACGTCAACCCCACACCGCTGCATATCGCCCCAGATAGTCCCCGATGCGATACAGTCCAGAACAAAAATCCCTCCTACTGCGTGGACCGCATCTGCAATAGTCGAAAGATACTCGTCGGGAAGAATCATCCCCGCAGATGTCTCCACATGTGGAGCGAAAACGACTTTAGGTTGTTCAGTTTCTATCTGGTGGACTACTTGTTCTAACGGATGGGGAGCGAACGGTGATTGGTGTTCGCTGCTTTCTTGTTGCGCCATGCAGACAGTATGCGATTTGGGGATGTTTCCAGTTTCGAAAATTTGGGTCCACCGGTAACTAAACCACCCATTTCGAAGTACAAGTACATGCGCGTCAGAAGCGAATTGTCTGGCTACAGCTTCCATGCCAAAAGTACCGCTTCCGGGGACTACAGCTACCGAATCGGCATTATAGACGCCGCATAACGTGCCAGATATATCTTTCATAACGCTCTGGAAAGATTCTGACATGTGATTTACAGCTCGATCGGTGTAGACCACCGAGTATTCGAGCAAACCTTCTGGATCGACATTCGGTACTAAACCTGGCATATTCACTCTTTTCTTTATCTATTCCCAGACTAGTCCAGTGGCCATTCAACGAATCAATTTGCAGCAAACTCCTGTTGAACCATTTTTTCGCTCAGAGACCATAGAGCTTTTGCAGTGTCTTCGTTGTAAATGTAAGGGAGATAACCATTTTCACTAGGATTACCACCTTCGACGCCAACTTTACAGTCGCCAAGATATGCCCCGTTGCTTTCCTGAAGATCATCTGTGGTGGCGGCCCATACCTGGGTGGCAGCTCCGGCTTCCATAGATTTGAAAGGTAGCCCTCCTGTCTCTTTTGCTTCAGCGGATGACGTAGACCGAGCTTTGACACGCTCAACCATTTCCTCCATGAGTTCTGGTGTTAAATGGCGCCCGAGTTCAGTGAGAATTACGCCTGGGTGCACAGCGAAGCTTTGAAGGTTGTCTCCATAGCGCCGGACGAGTTCACGAGTGAAATGGATATTAGCGCTTTTACTTCGGCCGTATGACTCCCACGCGTTGTATTCACTTGTTTCAAAATTCGGATCGTCCAGATTGACATCTGCATGAGTATGACCCGCTGAAGAAAGATTAATAATCCTTGGGTTTTGGCCTGATTGAATCGCTGGCATTAGCAGATTTGTTAATAGAAAATGTCCCAAATGATTCGTGCCGAATTGCATTTCGAATCCATCTTTTGTTGTCATGAAGGGACATGCCATTACTCCTGCATTATTTATGAGCACGTCAATTGGAGCCTGATCTTGCAGAAAATTTTCTGCGTACGTTCGGATACTTGATAGGTCAGCAAGGTCAACTAAACCTTTTTGGAGGTCAGCATTTGGCACCGATGTCTTAATGCGACCTGAAGCTGAATCAAGCTTGTCCGAATTTCTAGCAACCATCGTTACTGTTGCCCCAGCGTTACTCAGGGCGCGAACAGTCTCTTCGCCAAGCCCGCTGGATGCGCCTGTTACCATGAAGTGTCGGCCTTGAAGATTGACACCTTCCAATACTTCATCGGTCGTTGTTTCTGCTCCGTAAGTTTTCATCTACCCCTCCAGGATTTTTCTGTAATGCCATCAGACTATAGACCACGTAACCAAATCAAAAACCCAAATCCTTTTTGCTGACTCCTCGCTAGTGGGTGACTTCAGGTACCGTATAGATATGACGGGAAAAAGTATTGAGAATTTGGTGACTGAGGCGAAAGCGGCGATTGAGGAGCTTTCTGTTGAGGAAGTCAGACAGGAAATTGATGAAGGTTGTTCAACATTAATAGATGTCCGAGATTTCCGAGAACGTCTACTTCAGGGAAGTATCCCTGGTGCTATCTCTGCGCCACGCGGGATGCTGGAATGGTGGGTTGACTCTTCTAGCCCTTACCATAAGGAAGAGTTTTCACCCGATAATCGCTATGTTCTTTTCTGCTCACTCGGGTGGAGGTCTGCCTTAGCCGCAAAGACAATGAAGGAGCTAGGTTACGAAAATATCGCCCACCTTGAACCAGGTTTTACAGGTTGGGTCGATGCTGGAGAAAGCGTGGAGGAGATCACATCAGGAGGTAAGTGGTTTAATACGAAGCAAGACATAGCTGCATCCATGGATCCTTCCAGTAGCGGGACTGGATGAACAATAGCGAAAACCCTATGAACGCCCCATTCAATAAAGCCTCATTTGCATGTTTGGATTTTGAAACTACAGGTTTTTCACCGAAGACAGACAGAGTAATAGAAGTAGCAGTAGTAACTGTTACACGGGGTACGGTTGGTGCTAGTTGGACTTCCCTAATTAATCCTGGGGATGATGTAGAACTTGGAGCTACTCACATTCATGGAATTAAACGTGACTGGATTCGTGACGCTCCAAGTTTCGCCGAAATCGCAGGGACATTATTTTCGCTTCTAGATGGCAGAGTTCTAGTCGCTCATAACGCAAATTTCGACCTTGGATTCCTTCGTTCAGAAATGTCAAGAGCTGAGCTTTTACCCAAAGGAACTTTATTTCCCCATTGGGATACTATGAAGGCAGCTGATTTCGCTTCGTCAGTGCCCACTTCACGCAAACTCATAGATGTAGCTTCTGCGTTCGGAGTAGAAATCGTCAATGCCCATCAAGCTTTGGATGATGCGCTAGCCGTTGCTGAAATTGTTGCTGCAGTAACAGAGACTATTGGTAGCTCGATAAGTTTTAACGCGTTCTCTGGCCCTGATGAAGACTTTGAATCGCGTGCACCAGTTCATCGGCCAAAGATATGAACTTAAAAAAATATTAGGGGTACAGTAAAGGGTTCATTGGACTGTCAACTTGATCTCCGGGTAGCTGCCCCCCAAGCCAAATTTTGAGGTCGAACTCCTGCAGAGGAGTCGGTTCTAAGATTTCTGTTCCATCTGCTACAAAGATGACAGTCATGACAGGTCGAGTTTCTAGCGACGTGTTTGGCCCAGCCCGATGAAGAGTCCACCCTGCATGGAATGTCGCGTCACCCGGTTGCATAGGCCCATAAGTTTCTTCAGGAAAGGAATTCTCACTTACCCATTGTGTTATTTTTTGATGCGACTCATCTGAGATCACTCCGGCGTCAATATCGCCGACTTTATGCGACCCACTAGCAAAATACATAGATCCTACCTCAGCTGGTATTTCAACGAGCGGCATCCACATTGTCACCGTATTACCGCTCTTAAGGGGCCAATAAGTTTGGTCTTGATGCCACGGCGTGTAACCCCCGTTGGGTTCCTTGAGGAGAAACTGATCATGGTAAAGTCTGACTCTGTCTACGCCAAGTAGTGAGGCCGCTACTTGCGCAAATCGCTTTGAGAAGACAAAGGACTTACACGTCGCATTTCTCTGCCACAAGTTATGCACTTGAACAAAAGCCCTCCCGTAGGTGTCTCTTTCTTCTAAAGGGCGATGGTCGTAACGCCCTTCTTGTGCTGTTTCTTCAATTGCTGGCCGAAAATATGAAACTTCTTTAGGGGTAGCAAGCCGGCGGATACACGCATGCCCCTTTCGGTTAAATTCTTCTACCGTTGAAGCTGGCAAATGGATAAAGTCGTTAAGCATTTAACTCTTCCTTACGAGGTTACTGTAAAAAAATTTTTGCAATCGAAGTTTAGTAGCATTCCCAGTGTGACCACCCTCCAACATCGAGGAGCCATACTGATGCGTAAATATTAGCTATCGGGTCAAAAGGAGAAGCTTTATGAAAACCTGCTGCAGTGGCACGATCTGGCCAGTACGAAGGAATGTGCTGCATGAGGCCCGATGCCCCGCTCTCTGGATTCTTTGCATCTGGGTCTCCAAAACTTTCACATCGGAGTACTCTCATAAAGGTTCTCTCTTCCTCCTCTAACCCATATTCTTGCAATGCTTCCACGACTGTGGCGCGCCACCGTTCGACTTCCGGTTCGTAAATCGCTTCTAACATAGTCGGCGTTGGCCTGACTGTTGGAGTAGGAATAGTTGTTGGGGTCGGTTCAGGAGTCGGAATAGTTGTTGGGGTCGGTTCAGGAGTCGGAGATACTATCCGTCCTGAGGTGAAAACTGCTTGAGATGATCCTGAGCATCCGGCCAGAAAGATAAGTACAACGAGAGCGGTAAGACTTTTCCCTCTTAATTGCATTAGTTGAGCCCTAACTCTTGAAGAATAAACCGTGTTCTTTGGATATAGCCATCAGGAGTGAGGTGTATCCCGTCTTCTTCTACCCAAGTCGGCGATGCAAAGCTCTCAAAATCCATAACTGAGAGATTAGGATGAGCGCTAGCTTTTTCAATGATTTTTGCGTTATACGCATCATCGGAAATCCATTGATCGGTATAGAGGTTCAACCAAAATATCTTCACTGTTTCCGGAACAGCTGCGACAGCCCTATCGATCTGAGTTGCGAAGAGCTCAGGGCTAGCCATGGCGACATCGTTCGTTCCCAGTGCAATTACTACCGCTCCATCGACGACCATGGAGTCTTCTAGTTTATCAACCCCTTCTGACGTAGTTCTTCCGTTTTCTGCTGAAACGACAACATCTAAGACTCCGGCGTTGAGAAGGCTTCGGGTTAACGAAACGCCATACATCTCTGATCCGACTGTTAGAGAATCACCAATAACGACAACCGAAAGCAAAGGGGGTTTCGAGGCTTTCGATATCACTTCGGTCTGTTTGATAACTGGGTTGCTCTCTGGGGTTCTATTTTCCCCATATACCTCAACAGCACTACCTGAACCCCCACATGATAGGAGAATTGCACCTAGGGCTAAGCAAAGGACAATGTAGATCTTCGAAGTGGGTTTTTGTTGCATAGGCATGTTAATAAGTTGGGAAAGTCTATGGAAAGCTGAGCAAGCTATTGCGTTGTTTGGGCTGTGCGCTATTGTAATTGCGTGCCTGTCGAGAATTTACTTATGAAGCTAAGCAATAGTTTACACCGCGGGGTCATTAAATTGTCGGCAGGTCGAAAAGGTTGGGATGCGTTTGGCATGCCCGTAATAAAGCTCACAACGACTGGGCGCAAAACAGGTCTCCCGCGTTCCGTGATGCTTACGTCCCCACACCAAATTGGCGAATCTTTAGTATTAGTAGCTTCAAAAGGCGGTTCTGATACTCACCCTGAATGGTTTTTGAACCTGGTCGCAAACCCTAATGTCATCGTAGAGACTCGAATAGGAAGTAAAGAAATGATAGCCCAAGTAGTTGATGCTGACGTTCGTGAACAACTATGGGACGAGGTTACGGAAAAGTTCAGTAATTATGGGCAATACCAAAGTAAAACTGATCGCCTTATTCCATTAATCATCCTTTCTTAAGGCCTGTGGGCGAACTGGGTTTCGCAAGAAATTTCTCATAGTCTTGTAGCATTCTTTATTTAGGGGGCACTGATGAACGTAAAGGATCGAAATGTCGTAGTGACCGGATCTTCTAGAGGTATAGGAGCTGAAATAGCAAGAGAATTTGCGGCTGCTGGCAGTCGTGTAGTTGTATCAGCGAGATCTCAGAAACCCCTTGAGGCCCTGGCTCGGGAAATTGAAGGAGTTGCTATCCCATTTGATGCTAACGATCCCGACGACGTCCGAACATACATTGAGCGAGTAGAAAACGAAATCGGAGCGATTGATATCTTTATTAACAACGCAGGGATAGAAAAGAGCACATTAGTTGAAGACCTGACGGAGGAAGAGATTGAAGACACTATCCGAATCAATTTAATAACGCCGCAAGTTCTTACCGCCGCCCTGCTTCCACGTATGCTTGATCGCGGGCGCGGGCATCTCGTCTATACGTCATCCATCGCTGCAACCACAGGGAATCCAGCGATGTCAGCATATTCCTCATCCAAAGGAGGACTCACAAGGTTCGCTGAGTCACTTCGCATGGAACTCCGCTACACCCCATTGAACGTCACCATTCTCCATCTCGGCCCAGTCGATACGAAGATGTGGGACGATATCGAAGAAAATCCTCTCATGAAATCAGGTGTCGATCGATTCACAAAATTTAGGCTTTTGACAGTTGCCGATCCAACAAAGGTCGCCAAAAACACTCTACGAGCGGTTCAGAAAAACAAACGAGAAGTTCGTTTACCTAGGCGCATGGCAGTAAATGCCGCGCTAAATGGAATCTCAACAAAATTATTTGAAGCTTTCCAAGCCGGAATCGATGTTCGAAAAGATGGCGGGAAGACGCCGTTTCAATAGGAATTTTATCAATGTGGGCCTGGTGGGGATCGAACCCACGACCAAGGGATTATGAGTCCCCTGCTCTAACCACTGAGCTACAGGCCCGACTGGATACTACCCACCAAATGGGCATTATGGGAACATGCA
>PBPU01000008.1 GCA_002724825.1 Acidimicrobiaceae bacterium | reverse complement strand
TGAAGAACAAGCCCAGCTTCAATTGAATCGATAATTTCAAACTCTCGCCTCGCCTGCCTATTGGTTGCTACTACTTTTTTGCCGTTTGAACCCATAATGATCGAGGCTACAGCTCCATATGAGATTCGTGGAGCGTCTTCGCAGATTTCCCTCGATATTGTCAAAGTGAAACGGGTTCACTTCGGTATTATTAGGTTTATGCTTTCAATTACAGCTCAAGTTCGGGATCAAATGACTAGGCATGCTCAACAAGGAGTTCCAAACGAAGCATGTGGCCTATTTGCCGGAGAAAAGGGCGTAGAGACCGTAAAAACTTTCTTTCCTATGCAGAATGCAGCTGAATCTGAGATTATTTATCAGCTTGACCCAAAAGAATTTATCCAAGTTGAACAAAAAGCGGATCGACTGGGAATGCAGATACTCGGAGTTATGCATAGCCATACAGCTTCGGAAGCGTATCCATCTGAAACGGATGTTCGCGACGCTAATCAATTTGACCCATTTGGTATTTGGTATTACCTCATAGTCTCATTGAAGGATGAGGATCCTGTGATTCGAGCTTTCCGAATTCATGAAACAAACATTAACGAAGTAGAAATCGAAATTAAGTGATGCAAGATTTCCATTGAAAACAGAAGAAGGGGAGTGAACTCCTCACAATAACGTAATACTGAACTATGGCATCATACGCATCGATTGTAGATCTGATAGGGAATACCCCGATAATTGAAGTCTCCGAACTTAGCCCAAATCCAGACGTGAAGATCTATGCAAAGCTCGAAGGTCAGAATCCAGCTGGTTCTGTAAAAGATCGCATAGCAAAAGCAATGATCCTTTCAGCGGAAAGAGAAGGAAAACTTACCTCTGGAAGTGTCATACTCGAGCCATCGTCAGGAAATACAGGAATTGCACTAGCGATGATTTCTTCAATACGGGGCTATCACCTAAAAATCGTTCTTCCAGATAATGTCTCGATTGAACGACGGCAATTACTAGAAGTCTGGGGGGCAGAAATCATTTCCAGCCCCGGTAGTGAGGGGTCAAATGGTGCCGTCCGCCGAGCTCAGCAACTCGCTGAAGAGAACCCAGACTGGGTTTTTCTCTACCAATATGGAAACGAAGCTAACCCTGAGATTCATTACACGACTACTGGACCCGAGATCTTTCAAGATGTCCCTGACATTTCCCATTTCATTGCGGGACTAGGTACCTCTGGAACTTTGATGGGGGTTGGGCGCTTCCTTAAAGAGCAGAATCCAAATATTCAGATACTTGCTGTGGAGCCTCCTGCGGGAGAGAATGTGGAAGGCTTAAGAAGCTTGGAGGATGGCTTTATCCCTCCAGTTTTCGAAAACTGGAATGGTATGAATCTTCTAGATGGGAAAAGAATTATTAGGCCAATTGAATCTCTCGAATGTACAAGAAAGCTCGCCCAAATGAGCGGCATCTTTGCAGGGATATCATCTGGTGCCGCACTTGCAGGAGCTTTACGAGTAGCCGAACAAATAGAGCAAGGGAGCATCGTATTCATTGTTTGTGACGGTGGATGGAAATATCTCTCAACTGAAGCTTGGACGAAACCGTTGGATGAAGTTGCAGATTCAATCAACCGCATTATCTATTTCTAATGGCGAAAGGAACGATCATCACTGGAAATTCCCTTCGCTATACCTCTACGATGAGGTGCTGTGTCTAACGAAAAGCCTATTGGCATATTTGATTCGGGCTTCGGTGGGTTAACTGTTGCTAGAGCAGTAATGGACCTCCTCCCNGCGGAAGATATCGTCTACTTTGGAGATACTGCGAGATATCCCTATGGGCCTAAACNGCTTAACGAAGTTCGAGAATTTGCTTTTCAGATAGTGGAGTATCTTATCAATGAGCATGATGTGAAGCTTTTGGTAGTTGCCTGCAATACNGCTGCTGCTGCTGCCCTCGATGAGCTCTCCGCAGAGANATCGGTACCAATAATTGGGGTAATTGCGCCGGGAACACAAGCGGCAATTGATGTATCAAGAACAGGCCAGATCGGGGTAATAGGTACGGTAGGTACCATCAATAGCGGGGCTTATACGCGAGCATTCAGCACTTTGTCTGGCGGGGAGATACGACCAATGACACTTGCCTGCCCAGGGTTCGTTGAATTCGTAGAGAAGGGAGAAGCTTCGGGGGAACAGCTGGAAGTTCTAGCCGAACGTCTTCTTGCTCCTATCGTTTCTGCGAATGTAGATACTCTTCTTCTTGGCTGTACACACTACCCTTATCTAGCTCGAGTAATTGGTCAGGTGGTAGGTAGTGATGTTGTATTGGTCTCATCTGCAGATGAGACAGCTTTCGAAGTGTCTCGGCAGTTAACTGAAATGGACCTACTTCTTAAAGATGAAAAAGAAGGGAAACGTGTGTTTATCTCCTCAGGGGATGTATCTTGGTTCGCAGAGGTTGGTGAAAGACTATTTGGCCCCGAGCTAGCTTCTGCAAAACCACACGAATGGAACCCTTCGACGTGAACGTTACCCCCCCNGAAATCACTGTACTCGGCTGTAGTGGCACCTACGCAAAAAAAGGCGGAGCATGCACGGGCTTTCTTGTTCAGAGCCCAGAAGCAAATGTATGGCTAGATGCGGGGCCAGGTACCCTTGGAAATCTCCAAAAACATATCGAGATCGATCAGCTGACTGCAGTTGTTCTAACTCACGAACATGCTGACCACTGGCTTGAATTGCCCGTATTGTATAACGCTGTTCGTCATTACGTTATGTGTGGANAAATTCCCGTGTATGGGACTAGGGGAACTTTGGAACTAGCGAAGCAGATGTGCCCTGCGTTAGAAGAAGCATTTCTGTGGAAAGTGATATCGGATAAATCCAGTCAAACGATAGGTGACCAGCAGTGGACTTGGTCACGNACAGATCATTATGTGGAGACGATGGCTAGCAGAGTAGATATTGGAGAATCAAGCTTGATATTCACAGCTGATACAGGGCCAAATTGGGATGTAAAGGAACTGGGGGACAGTGTTTCGCTGGCAATTTCGGAGTCGACATTTCTATCCAACAANGAACACGAGGGCATCCTTCATCTCTCAGCTAGACAAGCCGGAGAGCTAGGAAAAGAAATAAGTGCTGACCATCTGGTTCTCTCGCACTTAGCGCCAGGTCAAGACAGGGATCAGCACAAAATTGAAGCCAGTGAAGTTTTTGATGGGCAAATTACAGTTGCTACAGCTGGCGACAAGTACAGTTTCTAGGAGGTGGAATGGGAGTTAATGTGAGTAGGCCAGATGATCGTGAACCCGATGAACTAAGGCCAATAACTTTTGTTCGTGATTTCACTTCGATGGCGGATGGATCAGTCCTCGCTACCTTTGGCAAGACAACAGTTTTATGTACAGCATCAGTTGATGACGATGTGCCGCGTTGGATGAAAGGATCCGGTACCGGATGGGTTACGGCAGAGTATTCTATGCTTCCAGGTTCATCCCCTGACCGCGTGCGGCGAGAAACTCGCGGCCCTAAGGGTCGGACTCAGGAGATACAGAGACTTATTGGTAGGTCGCTAAGAGCTGTGTGCGATATGACAAAACTCGGTGAAAGACAAGTAGTTGTAGATTGTGATGTCCTGCAAGCAGATGGTGGAACACGGGTAGCGTCAATATGTGGGGGTTACCTAGCGCTCCACGATGCCTTATCTAGGCNAGTTCTTCGAGGGGATTTAGTGGATCACCCCATTTCTGAAGCTTGCGCCGCTGTATCTGTTGGAATAATTCATGGCCAGCCAAGATTAGACCTTCCCTATAGCGAGGATTCAATCGCAGATACAGATATGAACGTGGTTATGACAGAATCAGGAGGGTTTATTGAAATTCAAGGAACTGCTGAGCAGGCCTCCTTCAATCGAAATGAGCTCGATCTTTTGCTATCGCTAGCCGAGAGCGGAATTCGACAAATTATTGATCTGCAAAATGAACTAACTGACAAGCAACCGACTATTTAAATCAATGGATCTTGTTTGTGCCTCCGCTAATTCACATAAGTACAGCGAGATGGCTCAAATTCTTTCTGGGGTAGTCAACCTCATTCCTCGTCCACCAGAAATTCCTGACGTGGTAGAAGATGCTAATACTCTTGAGGGCAATGCGAGACTTAAAGCGACCGCAATCCGATCGTCAACAGGTTGTCCAGCGGTAGCGGATGATACAGGTCTTGAAGTCGATGCCCTCGGGGGAGCTCCAGGAATTTTCTCCGCCCGATACGCAGGTGAAAATGCGACATATGAAGAAAATGTTTCCAAATTATTGGAAGAAATGTCTCAAGTCACTGGAGAAGGTAGAAGCGCAAGGTTTCGAACGGTTGCCCTGATTGTTTGGGAAGATGGTGCTGAAACTATTGCTGAAGGAGTAGTTGAGGGGGTTATCGCTGAGACTCCATCCGGGAAAGGGGGTTTTGGCTATGACTCGGTATTTATCCCCTCTTCTGGAGAAGGGAAAACATTCGCCGAAATGAGTGACGAAGAAAAGAATGACATAAGTCATAGAGGGGTAGCATTCCGGAAGCTCAAAGAGTTGCTTCTGTAGCGCATAAGTATGGTTGTTTAGTTTCTCCTAAGTGCTCGGCTTGCAGCTGCCATGAGCATTGCACCTATTANCGTAGAGCAAAATGCCAGCGCCCAAGCTAGTTCGAACCCNGCGTTATCTACGACAATTCCGAAGCCAAGCGGTGCGACCATAGCTCCAACGCGAATACTGGTCTGCAGCGTTGCTGTTGCAGCACCAGGGTCATCTGGGTGTTGCTCTATGACTCCTAGAAGGAGTAAACCAGGCCATGCCCATCCGATACCAAAAGAGATCAGCGATCCAAGGAGAATACTTATTTTGGTCCCTATAGCTAAAAGAACAAATGCTGCTGACCCGAAAGTGAGTAGCATGGAAACTGCCTTGAATCTATCAAATTCATATCTGTCAGCAAGAAATCCCCAACTTAGGCGCGCTGCGATCATGATTAGCCCTCCTATTCCAAGGATTAACCCTGCGGAGCTCTCGCTGTAGCCGGCTTCCTCTGCTGCTGTAGTAAGGAATCCGGCCATCGTTACAACTGCTGCAGCTGAAAAAGCACCTGCAATCGATGCGACTCGTAGATGGCGATAGCGCCACATATCGCGTCTTGAAGGGAAAGTTCCTGATTTGGTCACAGCTATGTTAGGTACTAACAACCATGCTGGGAAAGCAAGCGCAGCGAGTATAAGGAACGTTCCTTCCCACCCAACTGAGGAACCAAGAATTGGAACTGCTAGCCCTGCAAGAGCAGTGGAGAATGGGACTGCTGACTGTTTAGCAGCCATAGCAATCCCTTGACGGGGTTGCTCTACTCCATTAGAGATCAAAGTGTTAGTGGCAGGTTGAATCAGTCCTTCACCAACTCGGTTTAAACCGATACATAACAGAAGNACAACATAGGTCTGTGCGGTGGTGCCTACTAGAAAGGAAGAAATAGCTGCTATAGAAATACCAGTTCTAATAATAAGCTGCGGACCTTTGCGATCAGCTATCCCCCCACCCGTTTGCATAATAATGCTTGAGACCAAGTACCCAAAAGTAAGTAGCGCTCCCAGCTCTGTATCGCCGAAATTTAAGTCTTCCTTTATTTGCGGCGCAAACGAACCAACCAAGAATCCAGGTAACGCTACGATTGTGATTGCTGCTGCTGCTGCACTGGTTGGACGCCAGAACGGAAGACGNGTNGAATTGCTTTTGTTGGCCACCCTACGAACCTACTTGTCTATGGGCGANCCAGCGAAGTCATAGACTATTAATAGTCATTGTGACTATTAATAGTGGTATATTTGTGGTTATTAGTTGATGATATTCATAATGGAGAAGTTACCTTTGCCTANCTCTACTGCATTCCTAACTGACCACTATGAATTGACAATGTTAGACGCTCTTATTCAATCAGGAAAGGTCGATAGCCGCTCTGTCTTTGAAGTCTTTGTCCGAGAGCTACCTTTAGGTGTCCCTTTTGGGGTCTTTGCTGGGAGCGGTACACTGGCAGAGAATATTGATAAATTTTCCTTCACCGAGGATCAGCTACAGTTTCTAAGCTCAAAAAATCTTGTATCCAGCGGTACTGTTGAGTGGCTTTCTGAATATAGATTTCGAGGAGATATTCTTACTTATCGCGAAGGGGAACTTTATTTCCCCAATAGTCCTGTCATGACCATTGAGGGTGGACTCGGTGAAGTGCTAGTGCTCGAGACTTTAATCCTTTCAATTCTTAATCATGCATCATCNGTTGCTACAGCTGCAGCTCGGATTNCCCAGGCGGCAAATGGAAAATTAGTAATGGAAGCAGGATCAAGACGTATTCACCCGGAATCAGCCGTACATGCAGCGAGAGCGGCGTATGTTGGCGGCATTGATGCTACTTCGAGCCTTGCAGCTGGTCTTCGATGGGGGATACCTACCATCGGAACAGCATCTCATGCCTTTACACTTTCTTACTCGTGTGAATCAGAAGCGTTTAACGCCCAGCAGGAGTTCATGGGTTCTGATTCAATCTTTCTTGTAGATACCTATGACATAGTCCAAGGTATTCAAAACGCCGTAAAAGCAACAGATGGGAAACTTAAAGGCATTCGTCTCGATTCGGGAGACTTGGGAACTGGTNCTNTGTTAGCTCGAGATTTGTTAGATGAGCTCGGAGCAAAAGACGCACAAATTATGGTTTCAGGTGATCTTGATGAATATCGAATCCAAGAGCTTCATGCTGCACCGATAGATGCTTTTGAGTCAGGGCATAGACTTGTTACTGGATCGGGAGCACCTTCAGCTGGTTTCGTATACAAGCTTGTAGAGATTGAAGACGGTCTCAAAGGCATAGGACAAATGAGGCCTGTAGCGAAAACTTCAAAAGGGAAAGAGTCAGTTGGGGGAAAGAAACATGCGAAACGCCTGCTTTCAAATGAAGCTATTGCTGTNGAGGAGATTCTAACTTCAGGCCCAACCGCCTTTGATATTCCTCTGAAAAAAAATGAGAGACACTTGCAGGCTCCTCTGTGTATACGAGGAGACTTTTTGGATGACTGGGAACTGGATAAGGCGCGCCAGCACCTTCAAATAACATTAGATGAAATCCCTAGAGAGATTCGTCTCCGAAAAGATGGACCGCCCGCTATCCCTACAAAAAATCTAAATGCAAATGAGGATATATGAGTATAAAAACAGCGCTTCTAATTGTCGATGTTCAGCCAACGTTCTGCGAAGAAGGTTCTTTGCCGGTTGATGGGGGTAATCTCGTTGCGAAAAAAATAAGTGATCTCATTGGTGGATCTCACGGATATGACATTGTCGTTACTACACAAGATTGGCATATTGATCCAGGGAGCCATTTCAGTGTTCAGCCAGACTTTGCAAATACTTGGCCTCCTCATGGTGTAGCCGGAACTCCTGAAGCGGAACTTCACCATTCGCTCACTCCTGTGCTGGATAAAGTTAACGTCCACGTAAAGAAAGGACANTATGCCGCAGCTTACTCAGGCTTTGAAGGAACGGATGATCATGGAAGGTCTCTTCATGAAATTCTTTCTGAAGCAGGTATCGAACGAATAGAAACTGTTGGCTTGGCATTTGACTACTGTGTTAAGGAAACAGCATTAGACGGGATAAAATTAGGGTATGAAGTTGAAGTTCTGAGGGATTTTACTGCTCCAGTTTCGTTAGAAACCGCAGAAGCTGCCAAAGACGAACTTGAGCAAGCTGGTGTCCAGATCAATCAGGACTTCTCTAGAGCAGATTCGCAATGACTAGTTCTGACGCAGACATAGATTTTGTGAAAAGTTACGATCCAAGTCTTTTCCCTCCAAATGCCGTCACAGCCGACGTTGTATTGCTAACAATTAGATCCGGGAGGCTTGCTGTACTTCTGGTCGAGCGAGATAAACCTCCGCAGCAGGGAAGTTGGGCTCTTCCAAGTGGGCACCTTGACCCACTGGAATCAATTACTGAAACCGCTTTAAGGGAATTAACAGAAAAAACAGGGCTCTTAGCTGAGCCGGCTCACCTTGAGCAATTGCATACATACTCAACTCCTGGGAGAGACGCTAGAGATCAGAAAATGAGAGTGACGTCGGTAGCTTATTTGGCTTTTATGCCTGATCCGGGTACGCCTCGCGCAGGCGCTGGTGCTCGCTCTGCTCGCTTCTGGGCTGTTGATGATCTTCCTGAGTTTAATTCGTCGGTAGAGAGCAGTGAGGGGCCGGTGCTGGCGTTTGATCATTCTGAGATGCTTTCTGATGGGTTGGAAAGAGCGGCAGCGAAACTGGAGTACACAACGCTTGCAACTGCTTTTGTTGATGAACAGTTTACGATCTCTGACCTTAGGCATGTCTACGAAGCTGTATGGCGAAGCCAAATTGACCCGGCTAATTTCTCGAGAAAAGTAAAGGCAACCCCTGGTTTTATTGAACCTACAGGAGGGAAACGAGCCACTGGGCGAGCTCCCGCTGGTTTGTTTGTTAAGGGATTCGCTGAGATCATCTCACCTCCATTTTTTCGCCCTTCTATGCAATAGGCCGGATGAGAATGAGTTATTTCATTTCACAAAATGTAGGACGCAGGAAAACGGCAGATACCCTAATCCATGCTGCGCCGGTGGCGGAATTGGCAGACGCGCAGGGTTTAGGTCCCTGTGTCCATTAGG
>PBPU01000055.1 GCA_002724825.1 Acidimicrobiaceae bacterium | reverse complement strand
AAAATAACGAGGCGACTGTTTTCCCACGAAGTGCAGGTACTTTTGGGATTCTTCGATTGCTTACCTCAAGAAAATGATTGCTTAGTTCTAGAATTTCCAGAATCCCGTCTTTCCCGAGGTCGTCTACTCCTCTGATGTGGTTTGTCGATGTCATTCGCTCGACTCCTTGTATTCTCCGATTTGAACACTGTCTTCTCGAACATCAACAAGTTCGTCTCTTCGCGTAGGAATATTTTTTCCCACAAAGTCTGGACGAATTGGTAGTTCCCGGTGCCCTCGATCGACCATTACAGCAAGTTGCACAGAAGCTGGACGGCCAAAGTCTGTGACAGCATCTAAAGCAGCCCGAATAGTTCTTCCCGTGAAGAGCACATCATCTACCAGAACGACTGTTTTGTCACTTAAATCAAATGGAATTTCCGTAGGCTCTCTAGGAGATACTGGCCGTAAACCAATGTCATCCCTGTAAAAGGCTACGTCAAGATATCCAACAGGGATATTTGATCCTTCAATCTCAGCAAGATTCTCAGCTAATTTCCTTGCTAATGGTGCTCCTCCGGTTTGCAGGCCGACGATGGCAACATCGGAGATGCCATGATTGTGCTCGAGTATTTCATGCGCCATGCGCCATAAAGCTCGGCGCACATCATCCGAGTCCATAACTTCCGACCGGGCAATAAAAACGCCCCTAATGTGGGGCGTTGATCCGTCGTTCTGTATTGCCATCGCGGCACCTTTCACCGTTTGAGCCTCACGGGACTCGATTTACGGTCAGTGACAACCTACCATCTCAGTCTGGTTTTGCGCGCGCATTCTTATTTTTTTATTGCTTTATATTGGTTCTCCAGGGCGGAATCGCAAGCACGCTTCCGCCAGAACACCATTAATAAAGGGGCCAGATGCGTCAGTAGAGTATTTGGCTGCCAGTTCTACTGCTTCGCTAACGATAACTGCTGCTGGGATCTTGGGGTTTGAGATAATTTCACACATAGATATTCGAAGGATCGATAAGTCAACTGCGACCATTCTCTCTAATTCCCATTTCTGGCTGATACTAGAGACTTCGTCGTCAATTCTTTCGATATCTTTTAGCAACCGGTCAAAGATATTCTGCGCATAACCGTCTAGGTCCAATGGGCTGCTTTCGACAATCGTTTCCAAGTCATCCTGTTTCAATTCGGCTTCATAAAGCAACCCAAGAAGAGTCTCTCTGCCTTGGCGGCGCTTCGCAATGTAGTCGGGCGTACCTTCAGGTAGTTCGTTTGTAGCTGTCATGTCCATTGGCCCTTCGCTCCTGAAAGAGAGCACTTTACGCTCGGCTGATATAACTTCCGGATCTTGTGTCCACCTTGATTGTCTCCCCAATCTCTAGAAATAGGGGAACTTGGATAGTTAGACCAGTCTCTAATGTTGCAGGTTTTGTAGCTCCAGAAACGCGATCTCCTTGCATACCTGGCTCGGTTTCAGTAATTACTAGCTCCACGGAGGCAGTCAGTTCAGTGCTAACAATTTCATCACCATACATAAGTAGAACCGCTGAAGAGCCTTCGACTACATAATTTGCTGTATCGCCAAGAGTCTCTGAGGCAACGCTAATTTGTTCATAGGTTTCGTTATCCATAAAGACGAACCCCTCGCCATCTCGATAGAGATATTGCATTTCACGCTTGTCTATGTTCGCTCGCTCAACTGTCTCTCCAGCTCGAAAGGTTTTCTCGACCACTGCTCCTGTTCGGGTATTTTTAAGCTTGCTTCGAACGAAGGCAGGGCCTTTCCCGGGTTTCACATGCTGAAATTCAATTACTTGCATGAGGTTTCCATCGAGCAACAACGTCCAACCGTTTTTTAGTTCGTTCGTTGATACAGCGACCATTTCGCCCCCAAGTCCATTTCAATACTAGTGTTCCACTGTAACCGGATAGCGTTAGGCTTGCGGTGACTTGCTACTAAGAGTTAGCTGCCTTGCCCCTGTTTCTGTTATTTCATAGAGGTCTTCCCATCGGACCCCACAAATGTCTGTAAAGTAAATTCCAGGCTCAATAGTTACTATCATTCCGGTCAACAATTTATCTTTACTGCGACTATTGATAGCAGGTGATTCGTGGATATCAAGCCCGACACCATGTCCGGTGCCATGGATGAAGGATGGCCCCCATCCCGCTTCTTCAATTTTCATCCGACAACGTCGATCTATCTCAGCACATGGCATATCTGGTTCAAGAATCTTTACTCCCTCTTGCTGCGCTTCGAGAACTACCCCCAAGTAGTTCTCCTGTAAGTCTGTAGGTTTACCGATAACAAAGGTCCGCGTCATATCCGACCTATAGCCGTCGACGACTGCCCCCACATCGACTATTAATACATCACCTTGTTCAATTTGTTTTTCGCTTGGTTGCGCATGTGGTTTAGAACTATTCACCCCTGATGCAACTATTGTCTTATAGGCGCTTTCCGATGCACCATATTCTCGAATTTTATTATCAAGATGCGCAGCTATTTCTACCTCGGATACCTTTTGGGAAAAAAGAGGAACTGTATCTTTCAAGGCTTGGTCAGCTATCTTTGCTGCTAGCGAGATTCTCTCTATTTCGCGTTCATCTTTTTGCGCCCTAAGAGCGTTTAAGGGGGAAGAAGGAACAATGTCGCCTTCAAGGGTTTCGCCAAGACGTACAGCTGATGCCCACGTCACTTTATTGGAATCAAGCTTAATTGTTTTACGTCCCGCAAGTTTAGGTAATTCTTCTATCGAATTTTTAGAAATTGCTAGTTCAGCCGTTGAACGAGTCTGCATTATCTCAAGAGGCCCCTGCTCTTGGTATCTTTGATCGGTAATAAGGACGAACCTCTCATGGTCGATATAGACAGTTCCGTTGCTTCCAGTAAATCCTGTCATCCATTGGACGTTTGGAGGGTCCATGACAACCACTGCTTCGCTTTTTGAGAGCTTGGAACGAACTTTATCTGACCTATCAGAAAGGTCTAATGGGCTAAGTGTTTGTTCTCTTCGTAGGCGATTCATTTCAAAGCATCAGCCATAGCATGCACAGCAAGCTCATAACCATAACCACCCAAGCCTATAATCGACCCTGTTGCAACGGGGGCGACAACCGATGTATGCCTCCACGGTTCGCGCGCATTAGGGTTTGATAAATGCAATTCAATGACTGGGCCTTCAAAGGCTGCTAAAGCATCATGAATCGACCATCCATAGTGGGTAAGGGCTCCGGGGTTAATGATTACGCCTGAATATGTGCTACGCGCCAATTGTATTTCTTCAACGATGCTTCCTTCATCGTTGTATTGTCGATGGATTAATTCATAACCATGTTCAGCTGCTGCTGATTCAGCCCTTTGGACATAATCGTCAAGAGTTGATTCGCCGTAGATCTCAGGTTCTCTCTCTCCAAGTAAATTTAGATTGGGACCAGATATTAATAGAATTTGTTTCACTTTAAGGCCTCCATCGCCTCTTTGAGAATCTCTTGATTTTCAATTTTTACTACCTCTACTCCGTTAGGTCCATCAAGGACAAAAGAAATTCCTTCGAGAGCTTTCTTGTCTCTTTGGAAAAAGCTAACTATCCGGTCCCAATCAAATGAAGAAGGCAGAGTGAAAGAAAGGCCGTAGTGTGCCAAGATTTCTTCATGTTCTTCGACTCGTTCTTGATCTATCCGCCCGAGTATCCTCGCTATTTCGGCAGCATAACGAATTCCTATAGCAACCGCTTCGCCATGAGCTAGGGAGAAATCTTTTTCCATTTCAAGAGCGTGAGCAAGTGTATGCCCATAATTGAGAATTGCTCTTCTTCCAGTTTCTCGTTCGTCTTCCCGGACGATCTCCGCCTTGAGCTGGATACAACCCATAATTTGTTCCGTTAAAGAAAGCTTATGAAGATCTTTCGCTCCCAAAAAGTGATACTTCGCTACCTCGCCATATCCGCACCGCCACTCGCGCTCCGGCAAAGAGGACAAAGAGCTTACATCACAAATAACTCCTGCAGGCTGCCAGAAAGAACCGACAAGATTTTTCCCTTCCTCAAGATTAACAGCAGTCTTTCCGCCGATAGCTGCATCAACCATTCCCAATAAAGTTGTGGGGGCATGAATGACTTTGACGCCGCGATGGTAAACGGCAGATGCAAAGCCTGCGACATCAGTGACAAGTCCCCCACCGATGGCAATGACCACATCGGTTCGTGTAAGCCCCCATTGAGCCCATTCGCTACATAAATCCTCTATCGTTTTTAGAGTCTTAGCATTCTCACCATCGCCTATATGAAAGGTCTCCTGCTCTATTGAAGTAGCCGGAGTGATTCCAATATTAGGCTGGGTTACTATTGCTGCTCTTTTAGCCTGCTTTGGCAAAAGGGAGTCTAGAGCTTGAGCTAGGCATTCTGTTCCGATAATAACAGGGTATGACCTCTCTCCTAACTCAACTTGAATTTGCTTCATGTCCACAACTTGAGAGTAGCCATTACAGAGAGCTTCTGTGCGGAGTTATTTCTAATCTGGAGAATTATTTAGAAATTTGTTGAATAACAGCAGCTTGCATGACGTCTAAGGGGGCTTCTTTATTTGTCCAAAGCGTATATTGCAGAGCAGCTTGGTGGATAAGCATTCCTATCCCGTTCATGGTTCGAGCTCCAATTCGGCTTGCACTTTTAAGGAATTCAGTCTGCAGCGGATGATAAATCAAGTCAACGACTATTTGGCCTTTATGCATAGCCTCAGCTGGCAGGGGAAGCAGTTTCTCGTTACCAGTTCCTCGCATGCCGATTGGTGTTGCATTAATTATCACATCTACCTTCTCAGCTTCAAGTAAAGATCCGGACCGACCAACTTTCCCTGCTAAGGATGCAGCTTTTTTAGACTTTGAAGCATTTCTGCTCGAAACAATAACCTCAGAAGCACCTGCCTCTCCTAAGGCCAAGGCAACTGCTTTAGCTGCTCCACCAGCTCCAATAACTAGACATGACTTTCCTTTAGCTCCTTCATTTGTTTCAGCTTCAATAGCTTTTATGAATCCTTTCCCATCGGTATTGTGACCTACAAGAGTGCCCCCGTTTTTGGAAACGCAATTGACAGCTCCGAGTCTTTCAGCATGTGGGGTAGTCTCATCAACTAAATTAGCGACGGTCTCTTTATGGGGCATGGTGACAGAAAGGCCCCCCACACCAGGCTGGCGTATTTCTTGGAGTACATCACTTACTTGCTCAGTAGTTACGTTGACAGCAGAGTAACTCCAATTCACTTGATCGTATACAAATGCGGCATTGTAAATCGTTGGAGATAATGAGTGCATAACAGGATCACCGATTACCGCTGCCGCTGTTCTTCCGTCCGAAGGAATCAAGAACTTAGCCACACCCAAGATCTCTTTCTATACAGATCAGAACTGCCTGCTGGAATTCTTGATTTGTAGTCGCGAATGTGTGAGAGCCTGGTCCGAATTCGTCAGTTCTTACGTAATAAAGCCAGTCGCCTACCGCAGGATTTAGTGCGGCTTCCAACGAGAGCTTACCAGGTGCAGCGATTGGGCTTGGAGGTAGCCCTGCATAGATCCTCGTATTGTAAGGTGAATCAACTTCAAGATCACTTTGAGAGAGCTCTCTATCTCCTTCAAGTGCGTAAACTATCGTTGCATCTATGCCAAGCGGCATTCCCAGATCGAGCCTGTTGTAAATTACGCGTGCTATTTTTCCTCGATCGCCTTCAATCTTTGCTTCTTCTTCAATAAGCGAAGCGACTATGAGAACTTGATATGGATTTAGCCCCAGAGGTACTGATAGTTCTGCTAGGGCCACTTCATTTGCAACGACATCAAATTGCGCAACCATTCTATTAACAAAGGACTGCTCATCTTCGAGTGAGTCTTCAGCCACATCATACGTTTCGGGAAAATATATTCCTTCGCGTATTAACCCCAACCATTCATCACCGAGTACGGCAGGAATTTGAGATGAATTAATGGCTAATTCAAGTTCGTTGGGATCGAAGGAAGATACCTGTTGCAGCAGAACATTTTTCATTTCCTTTAGAGTTAAACCTTCAGGAATTGTAACAAAAAAACGTTCTTCGATTACCTCTATTGGGCCTCTTTCAAGGCTTTCTCTTGCGTCCCATACTGCACTATTTATCTGGAAGGCGTACTCTCCCGCTTGAAAATCTGATGCGTTTTTAAACCGGAGGTAATACCGAAACACTGTGCTGTTAGCCACCACATCGTTCTCAGCTAGGATACGGGCAATGTCGTCTGTCGTGGCACCTTGAGGAATTTCTATTACAAGTTCGGCTCCTGGCTCCCCCGGAGGATCTAGCTGTTCGTCAACCCAACCGCGAACAAAATTGTACGTGAGGAACCCGATAATGATAATAACGGATGCGAATATAGCAAACCTTAAAGCCGTATTGAGGCGAGGCGGGAGTCGCTCCCATTCTCGGTCATCATAGTATTCATCTTCGTACCAAGGGGGAAGATCACGAGGATAGGCAACTGCCGAAGAAGTCGGATCAACTTCAATTGGCGGTACCGGATACTCAGCTGCATATGGATCTTGAAAGGCAGTAGGTGCTTCCTCTTCTCGAAAACCAATGTCGCTATAATCTATTTGACTTTCTTCACCATCTGGGATTGAAGGGTACATAGACAGTGGCTCGTCAGAGTGTTCAGAAATACTTTCCCCAAGGCTGTCACCCCCATCAGTTAGTTCGGAATCTTTATCAGAGTCGTCCATTAGTCGCTTACTACCTCTTTAATGGATGAAGAAGCGCTCATCTTATGATCTAGCCACGCCTGTAGAATTATCGATGCCGCAACTTGGTCAATGATATTCTTTTGTTCTTTCTCTGAAACACCTTGATCGTGAAGGACCTGTTTAGCTGAAATTGTGGTAAATCTTTCATCGAATGTGTCGACGGGAATTCCGGTGTTTCTTTCGAGATGTTCAATTTCTTGGAGAACATTTTCTGCTGCTATCCCTAGGCTTCCGTCAAGTGATAGTGGAATCCCCACGACTAAAAGCTCGACCTCCCACTCATGTGCGATGCTCATTATTGTTTTGTGGTCTTCACTTTTCTGTGAACTGCGATGAACTACGGTCAGAGGTGTAGCTAGGGTCATTTCCTGGTTACTAATAGCTATACCAATCTTTTTCGATCCGATATCGATTCCGAGAACCCTCAAAATAATCCTTATATTTTCTTTAGACGGTTACGAATAGCTTCCATTGCATCAGGCAGCGCTTCAGAGTCCTTCCCACCGACCATTGCGAATTTATCTCCTTTGCCACCTCCGCCTTTTATTATTTTTGCTGCTTCAGAAAGTAGCTCTCCTGCACTGCTTTCTTTTCCTTCAGAGATTGCTGCTGCTATAGAAACTCCACCTTTCTTAATTGAAGATCCTACGACTACGACGTCAATGTCAGGCAAGGCATGCAAACCCATCACTAGGTCGCGCAAGTCCTCTCTTCGAATCCCATCCATCTGTTGAACTATTACCCCATCTACAGCGGCCTCTTTCAGTTCTTGAATCTTTTCACGCGCAGCTATCTCCCTGAGTCCTTCAAGCTCATTATTTAGTTCTTCTATTTCGCGTAACTTCTTTTCTAACCCTTCAATTAAATTTGCTGGAGGAACCCCAATAAGGCTAGCTGTTTCGCTAATAACTAAGTCCTGCTCGCGCAATAAGTTAACTGAGGCAGATCCTGCGACGGCTTCAATACGCCTGATATTTGAACCGATTGAACCTTCGGAGAGAATCTTGACTGGACCAACATCACCTAGATGATTTACATGAGTCCCGCCACACAGTTCAATGGAATTTGCCCCTGCTCTAAGAACGCGAACTTCATCACCATATTTGTCTCCAAAGAATGCGATTGCCCCCATTTCTTTGGCTTTATCCATAGTGGTTTCGATGATTTCCATCTTTCCACCTGAGAAGATCTCAGCGTTAGCGAGATCTTCAATTCGTTCTACTTGTTCATTTGTAAGCGGCTCGAAATGGCTGAAGTCGAAACGAAGCCTTTCAGCTCCCACCCAGGATCCTTGCTGTTTAACGTGGTCGCCTAAAACTTGGCGCAATGCCCAGTGAAGCAGGTGCGTTCCCGTATGGTGCCGCTGGACTGCTAATCGATGTGATACGTCGATAGCGCTAACTACTTTATCTC
This sequence comes from Acidimicrobiaceae bacterium, assembly GCA_002724825.1. GTDB lineage: Bacteria > Actinomycetota > Acidimicrobiia > Acidimicrobiales > UBA8592 > UBA8592. The sequence goes on along the minus strand of PBPU01000055.1, from coordinate 53,626 downwards.
CGGCCTTGAGCTCTCCTTTAATCGACTCAATGATATGCAAATGCTGACCTACGGCCCCATAAACAGTATCTTTAATGAATGCAGAACCGTTCTCTCCGCTTATAGTGCCCCTGTCACCGACCTGACCGCCTGCTTCGGCGTAAAAGGGAGAACGGTCTAGGATAATTAGCTCTCCGTCATAGTAGAGAACTTCTGCTGTAGCTTCATTTACTTCGTAGCCAACAAAGTCCGTAGGGCCATTCTGTTCGAGGATCAATTGCAAGTCAGGGTTTGATGATGGGATCTCTTCTCTTTCACTAAGGTCCTTACGCCCTCTGTTGCGTTGTTCACTCATGTACGTGGCGAAACCTTCTAGATCAACTTCTATGCCTCGTTCATTAGTAATTTCTTCAGTTAATTCGATTGGAAACCCATATGTATCGTGGAGTTGGAAAGCCACATCCCCGCTTAAGCGCTTGCCCTTATCAAGGACAGAAAGATGTTTCTCAAGGATAGAGATTCCAGTATCTAAGGTCTGGCGGAATCCAATTTCTTCTCTTTCAAGAACGTTTCTGATGTGAATCCTGTTCTGTTCTAGATCTGGATAAGCGTCTCGCATGAGATCTACAACCGCATCAGCAAGGTGTCCCATTATTATTTCCTCGACGTTGAGGAGGCGCGCATGGCGAACGGCCCTTCGAATAATTCGTCGTAATACATATCCTCTGTCTTCGTTACTTGGGATAACCCCGTCGTTCACTAGAAAGGTTGTCGATCGGGCATGATCTGCGAGGATTTGGAGAGAGACGACGCTTTCTGTTGAATTATTTCTTTGGCCACAAATTGTCGAAACGCTTGAAAGGAGTTTTTGAAATTCGTCCGTTTCCCAAACGGAGTCCACTCCTTGAAGGACTGATAGGACACGTTCTAAACCAGCACCCGTGTCGATTGAAGGGTTTGGCAATGGAGTTTGGGTCCCATCTGTTTGCTGGTCGTATTGCATGAAGACAAGATTCCAAATTTCAATGAATCTATCTTCTGCTTCAGGGTTCGCAGGACCTCCCTCGGGGCCATACTGGGGGCCCATATCCCAAAATATTTCAGAACATGGCCCGTTCGGTCCAGTATCAGCCATTCTCCACCAGTTATCTTCATCTAGCCGCTGGATTCTTTCAGCTGGTACCCCGACTGTCTTTTCCCAGATCTCTGCTGCTTCATCATCTGTCTCATGCACGGTCACCCATAGGCGCTCTTTGTCCAAATTAAGAATCTCAGTAAAGAATTTCCAAGCCATTGGAATTGCTTCATCTTTAAAGTAATCCCCGAAGCTGAAGTTTCCTAGCATCTCGAAAAAGGTTAGATGTCGGGTCGTTCGTCCCACTTCCTCGAGGTCGTTATGTTTTCCTCCTGCTCGCACGCACTTTTGGACAGTAGTTGCCCGATTATATGGGGGGGTCTCATTCCCCAAGAAATAACCCTTAAATGGAACCATCCCAGAGTTAGTGAACAGCAAGCTTTCATCATGGGGTATCAAGCTTGAAGAAGGAACTAAACTATGCCCACTATCTTCGAAGAACTCTGTGAATGCTTGCCGGAGCTGTTGTGCTTTCATGTTACGATTCTACCCTGCGGAAACTGATCGCTTGTTTCTTATATAAATTCCGGCATGTTCTTATGTCTTGATCTGGCTACGCAATAGCCGGACGCCTATTACTTTGACGATTCGGACCCCGCCTTTCAAGAGGGATGCGATCTGACCTATGGGCTTAGTGAAGACACTGTATGTTAGCCCAGAGACAAAATTTGCCCTCGAAGTTATTATCTCTGCTGTCTCGATTAGACCATCAACGCGATGATATTCTTTCTCTATCTCGGTTGCCTGCCTTTCTAATCTTCCAGTGGATAATTCAACGGTTTTTTGGATTTCGCGAGTTGTCTTACGCAGATCTTCTGCAACCTGACGTAACTTAAGAACCAAATACGTTAGAGCTACGACCATGCCAAGAGAAGCTAGAGCGACAAGGATTGTTACAAGTTCCCAAGCAGTCATATCCCCCGCCTGCTCCAAAAAGAATCGTAGATAGATTTATTATTTGTCACCGGTGTTTTCTTCCCCATGGGCTGATGGTTCATAATATCGATGAGAATTGAATTTGTCAGGTCGATATTGCTGCTCGACCCATCCTTCAGGAAAGTCGTGGGGGTATTTGTACCCATCACCATGTCCGAGCCCCTTTGCTCCAGAATAATGGCTATCGCGAAGGTGTTTGGGGACATCTCCTCTAGACGCCCTAGCATCTTCTAGAGCTGAGAATATGGCTTTCGTGACGCTATTGGACTTAGGCGCTCTAGCTAAGTAAATCACTGCGTGAGCAAGATTTAATTGGGCCTCAGGAAATCCAACAAATTCAACTGCCCGTGCAGCTGCATCCGCCACTAGTAAAGCTCGCGAGTCAGCCATCCCAATGTCTTCTGAAGCAAGAATCACAAGGCGGCGAGCAATAAACCGAGGATCCTCTCCAGCGTCTATCATGCGTGAAAGCCAGTAAAGTCCCGCATCCACGTCCGACCCTCGAATACTTTTAATAAACGCCGAAATTGTGTCGTAGTGTTCATCTCGACCATATTGCAATGCCTGAACTCCGATTGCCCCTTCAGCGTCTTCAAGCGAAACTTCATAATTAGATTCATCATTACGCGCTCGCGCTAGCGTGATCGCTACTTCTAAACTGGTTAAACACTGACGCCCATCGCCCTCTGATGCGTTTGCTATGTGTTCGAGCGCTTCAGTAGTGGCTTTAGCATTTTCATATGAAAGCGCTTTAGAAAGAAGTTGCATTAAATTTTCATGATTTAAAGGCTCTAGACGAAAAAGCGTACTTCGACTTAATAAGGGCGCATTTACTTCAAAATACGGATTCTCAGTCGTTGCGCCGATGAGAACAATCAGTCCCGTTTCGACAGCCGATAATAGCGTATCCTGCTGAGCTTTATTAAACCGGTGAACCTCATCAAGAAAAAGGATTGTTCCTTTACCATACTCCCCGAGCATTTTTTCTGCCTGACTAATCACTTCCCTTACATCTTTAACTGACGCTGAAACTGCGGATAATTGAACAAAGGCCTTCGCAGTGAACTGCGCAATCAACCGAGCAATAGACGTTTTCCCTGTACCGGGAGGACCCCAGAAAACAACTGAAGATACCCTATCTGCCTCTATTAAAGCTCGAAGAGGGCTTTCTGCCCCTAGAAGATGATCTTGCCCTACAACGTCTTCAAGCTTTACCGGACGCATCCTATTAGCAAGAGGAGTTTGCTGACTGAGCCGTTCTCGCATCGAAGACGTAAACAAATTTTCTTCATCAACCACAGCCTAGAAACTACTTGAAATTCTTCTTATGTGTGGAGAAACGAAGATTTGATCTATCTGATAATCATTTGCGGATGAAGAAGACTTTAGGACTAGAATCTTGACATGAGTTCAAGCGAACCCAGTCGACATGAGGTTTCGAGTTTTGAAGACGTAATGGGGCCTGCATCCAGTTATAAATCTGGCAAGGCTACAATCATCCACCTCAATCCAGATGAAAAAGACACTGGACGAAGAATTGTTGATTTCTTTTCAGGCTTGGCATACGGAACAGATGGTAGTTTTGAGAAAGTTGCTGAAAACATATACCTTCTGACTCCAGCAGGAATGGCCGGATTTGCCACTTCCACATCTGAGGAATAGTAAATCGCACTTACTAGATTTCAACGATTAGGTACTTGGAGGTATGAGGCGGAGCCCGAGCTCTTCTAGGTGGTTATTTTCAAGTTGAGTTGGTGCGTTCGTGAGGGGGTCAGCACCAGATTGCGTTTTTGGAAAGGCAATTACTTCTCGAATATTCTCTTCACCAGAGAGAATTGCAGCTAAGCGGTCAATCCCGAAAGCGAATCCTGCATGCGGTGGGGCTCCATATCGAAATGCATCAAGCAAAAATCCAAATTTTTCTTTGGACTCTTCTGCTGTGATCCCCAATATCTCAAAAATCTTCGATTGGATTTCAGGGGTATGGATCCTCACACTCCCTGACCCTAATTCCCATCCATTTAGTACAAGGTCATATGCCTGAGATCTTATGTCCAGATATTCTTCCCCTTGAGCTGACTCAAGCGCTTCCATATCTGCAGTATGTGGCATGGTAAATGGATGATGAGCTGGTATCGGGCGTCCGTGATCACCGATCGATTCAAAGAGAGGGAATTCCGTAATCCACAAGTATTTTAATTCACCTGAATTAACTGGTGGCCGCCCTATCTCCAGACGCAGAAGACCAAGGACATGGTTAACTGTTCTCCTCTTATCCGCAATGATGAGAACCATATCTCCAGGACCTGCAGAAAGGGCAGCGCAAATACCTTGAATTTCTTCATCAGACATAAATTTGGTCAAGGCACCTTCAAGGCTTCCCTGATCACCGACTCTGAACCAAGCAAGACCTTTAGCACCCCAGCTTTGACATTTCTCAGTCAATGCGTCGATCGCATTTCGGGCCAAATGGTCAGACCCACCTTTGTAAAGAATCCCCTTAACGCAATCAACTTTAAACACGTTTGCTTCTGTACCAGTAAAGATGTCAGTTAGGTCGATCAGTTCCATACCGAATCGGATGTCTGGCTTATCAGAGCCGTATCGCTCCATTGCATCATTCCATGTCATATGAGGTATGTCGTCAGGTCGGGATCCTGTAATTGCTTCAGTTGAATCTTTAACAGCTTCAGAGACGAAATTGATAATGTCTTCCTGAGTGGCAAAGCTTGCTTCCATATCGAGTTGCATAAATTCGAATTGCCTATCCGCTCTTAGGTCTTCATCTCGTAAACATCTTGCTATTTGGTAGTAGCGGTCAATACCCCCAACCATGCATAGTTGCTTAAAAATCTGAGGGCTTTGTGGTAGAGCATAAAAATTTGTTGGATGCAGTCGGGAAGGGACCACAAAATCTCTTGCCCCTTCAGGGGTCGATGCAATAAGCATAGGAGTTTCCACTTCAACAAACCCTTGCTTCTCCATTGCTGAGCGGATAGCACTGTTGACCTTAGCGCGAATACGAAGGTTCTTTTGCATCCGAGGCTTCCGAAGATCTACATAGCGATGGCGAAGTCGAATGTTCTCATCAACTTCAGTCCGCTCATGCATCGGAAATGGGGGTGGTTCTGCAATGGAGAGTACCTCAACTTCGCAATCTCCGATTTCAATTTCTCCTGTTGCAAGTTTTTCGTTACTTTTACCTTCAAATCTGGTTCTTACGGTTCCAGTAATGCTGACGACATACTCAGATCGAAGGTCTAGTTTCTCATCCACGACACATTGAACGACTCCGGTATGATCGCGTAAATCGATGAAAGCAAGATGCTCACTATGCACTCGGCGCGTGTCCACCCATCCGCAGACCGTTACTTGGGAATCTACGTCAGTCGAACGAAGCTCGCCGCAGTAATGAGTTCGCATTGTCATTCAGAATACCTTCCTTCGATACTGGCAATTAGAGCGGCTACCAAACTAGTTCTTGGTATTCGTTCTTGAGAGCCATCTCCACGTAAGTCTCGAAGGGTAACTTCATTTTTCTCGAGTTCATCATCTCCAACGATAATTGCAAACAATGCTTCAGACCTATCAGCGACTTTCATCTGCGCTTTAATCGAACGATTCCCGAAGCTTCGATCTACACCGAGCCCATTAGCTCGAAGTTCATCAGTAATTTGGGTGGCTTGAGATCCACCTGTTAAATCAACAACAAATGCATCGAGGGGTTTGATTGGCCCTAGATCTAGTTCTTCAGCTTCGCATGCAAGCAAGATACGGTCGATCCCGAGCGCAAAGCCAATTCCTTGCGTGGGAGGGCCACCTAGCTCTTCAATAAGGCCGTCATAGCGGCCACCGCCGCCGACCGCATTTTGAGCCGTCTGTAGCTTATCTGCAGTGAATTCGAACGTTGTTCGAGTGTAATAGTCGAGACCGCGAACCAATCGCGGTGATAGGACGAAAGGTATACCAACGGAATTAAGCTCTTCACAAACTAATTCGAAATGATTTGCATCTTCTGTCGTAAGGAATTCTTGTATTGTCGGCGCAGCCCTAATTATTTCAAGATCTTCCTCTCTCTTGGAGTCTAAAACTCGAAGAGGGTTCTTTTCCAGAGTGTCTCTTGAATTTGCACTAAGGCTTTCTGCTTTTGATGAAAGGTAAGAGTGGAGCTCTTGATTGTACACCCCTCTAGTCTCTGCATCCCCAAGTGAATTCATTTGGAGAGTAATGTGTTTAAGCCCAAGGGATTCATAAAACCTCCAAGCCAACGAGATTATTTCTGCATCAGCTGCAGGGTCATTCTCCCCTATAATTTCAGCTCCTACTTGAACAAATTGCCTAAAGCGTCCCGCTTGAGGTTTTTCGTATCGAAATTGTGGCCCCGCATACCATACTTTCCATGGGGTTATTGGACGATGTTGGGCAAATGCCCTGCAAATACTTGCTGTTAACTCAGGACGAAGAGCTAAGTCTTGGGGCGTCTTGGGGTCTTTATCCTGAAAAGTGAACATCTCTTTAGTCACGACATCAGTATTTTCGCCAAGTCGGAGAAAGACACCCAGATCTTCAAACATCGGAGAAATCACTTGACCGTAACCAAAACGCTCAGCTAGTTCGGCAAAAGAGTCTAGGGCCCATCGCCATCTTCCAGCTTCCTCAGGAAGTATGTCTCTAGTCCCTCGTGGGGCTTGATAACGAGATTTGCTCATGGGAAAAGAATACAGGAGCGATCTAGGACCGAATGTGATATTAGATAAACGACTGTCCTGTAGCCGAATCTTTCTTCCTTATTAGGACGTCCTACTCCAGTGATAATCGAGTGCTTCTGCGAGGCGGTTTACTGCTGCATCAACACCAATCATGTCGTATCCCCCATTTTCGGAGACGGCAAAGAGCGCATACCTAACTTGATCTCCAGCCAATAGCGGCTTCTCACCTGATTTAGCCTTGTACTGATCGGCTCTTAATTCGTCTAGGTTTTTGCCCTGGACACTTTCAAATCGCTCTAACGAATCGGCAACCGTAGAAAGGAACTGATCAACTTCATCTCTGACATATCCAACACCGTCTACTATTGGCGGAGTTAACTTTCTTAATTTCTTGCTCTCTATAACCGAAATAGTGTTCTGGCTTTTCTTAGCTTCACTTCCCTCTCTAGAAAACGACGACCGGCCCGAAGATTTTGTGCCTGGTTTTGAGATACCTACCTTTCCGTAGGTACGCTCTAAAAAATCAAGGTGCTCATCGACTTCTTTGGGGCTGTACCCAGTTCGCTTCGTTATTGCGAAACGGACAGCTTCTAACTCATCTGAAAGTAAGTCCCTCGCTCCTTTATAAATATTCACAGCTACTTTTTTCAGAAATCTGTCAACCTCAGAGATTCTGTATCCACCAGAATCGATCTTATTGAACTTCTCTCCTCGAGCTTTACCTGATTCCATCTGTAAGTCCTTCAAAGATAAGGTCGAATCTACTTCCAACCTATTTTCCCTAACTATCGACTATACGCTCTTACATTTGGCCATGGTGGCCAGACATGATCCTATATGCATCATAAACTCCATCAATCTGGCGAATGAGATTTAAAAGCCAGTCGAGGTGACGACTATCTCCTATTTCAAATTCAAAATTCATGACGCTAATACGATCAGCTCCAGTTCGAGTCGTACATCGGAGAATATTTACCCTAGCTTCTGAAAGGACGTTAGAAACATCACCTAGCAGCCTTGTTCGATCAAAAGCCTTAACTTCTATTGAAGCAACGAATGTCCCATCACTGTCATCATCCCATTCAACGTCTATTAATCGATTGGCATGGCCAACAGATAATGAAACTGCGTTAGCGCAATCACTTCGGTGGATAGAGACACCTCGACCTCGGGTTACAAAACCCATTATCTCATCTGGAGGAACCGGAGTGCAGCACTTTGCCAACCGAACCATTATGTCGTCTACCCCTTCCACGATTACCCCTACTTTGTTATCTTTACGACGTCTCGCTCTTCCAACTTGCCTTTCTCTATGTGTGGGTAAGGCTGCGGCTAAATCTTCAGTTTCATCAGACTCTTCAAAATGGTTGAGCAACCTGCCGACAATACTTTTCGCGCTGACATGTTGTTCACCAATTGCTGCGAATAGTGAATCGACATCTTGGTAATTCAAAAGTTCGCTAATCTCATTGACTGACGCACTATTTAGGAGCTTATTTGCGGGCAGCCCTTCTTTTCGAAGAGCTTTGACAAGCGCCTCACGACCATTGTCAATAGCATCTTCGCGGCGCTCTCTTGAGAACCACTGTTTGATTTTTGCTGCAGCCCTGTGGGATTTAACGAATCTTATCCAGTCCTGTGATGGACCTGCACCTTCCGCTTTGCTTGTAAGAATCTCAACTGTGTCGCCAGATTCGAGAACTGTATCTAGAGGGACCAGTCGGTTATTAACGCGAGCCCCACGACAGGAATGCCCTACTTCTGTGTGAATTGTATAGGCAAAGTCGACAGGAGTTGCTTGCGCTTCAAGAGTTACTACCTCTCCGTTAGGAGTGAAGACAAACACTTCGTCATGGTCTAAATCAAGCTTTAAGTTAGACATGAACTCACTTGGGTCTTCTGTCTCTTGCTGCCAATCAACAATTCTGGCAAACCAAGTCATGTCGCTTCCTTGATCACCTTTGTAATTAAAATGGGCCGCTACTCCGTGCTCAGCCCTTTGATGCATTTCCTTAGTTCGGATCTGAACTTCAAGTGGTTTTCCCTGAGGGCCAATAACTGTTGTATGCAATGATTGGTACAAATTAAATTTCGGCATGGCAATATAATCTTTGAATCTGCCTTGTACAGGGTGCCACGTTGCGTGAATTGAACCTAGTGCTCCATAGCAATCCTTTACGGAGTCAACGATTACACGTATTCCGACAAGATCATAAATCTCATCGAATTCTCTACCTTTCAAAACCATCTTTTCGTAAATACTCCAAAGGTGTTTCGGTCGCCCACGTACTTCAGCACCTATATGTAACTCATCAAGCCTGGCTTGAACATCCGAAAGCACTTGTGAGAGGTAGATATCTCGCTCTGGGGCTCTGGCCGCAACCATCTGGTCTATCTCCGCATACCTTTTGGGGTGGGTTGTAGCGAAGGCTAAATCTTCTAGTTCATTTTTCAGCTCTTGCATTCCAAGTCGATGAGCTAATGGTGCGTAAATATCTAGGGTTTCAGTTGCTATTCGGTGCTGTTTCCATTGTGGAAGAGATGCAACCGTTCTCATATTATGCAAGCGATCACCAAGCTTTATAATCAATACTCGTAGATCTTTGGCAACAGCAACAAGCATTTTTCTCATTGACGCCGCTTGTTGCGCTTCCTTTGTGTCGAACTTGATACGTTCAAGTTTGGTAACTCCATCTACAATTGAAGCAATTTCTTCGCCGAACTTCTTTTCGATATCTTCTAAACCAGCTCCCGTATCTTCTACCGTGTCATGGAGTAAGGCTGCAGCAATTGTAGCTTCGTCAAGACCAAGAGATGCAATGATCTCAGCGACTGCAACAGGGTGTGTAATATATGCATCACCAGATTTTCGCATCTGTCCATCATGAGCTTGACACGCTGACTCATATGCATTTCTGATAAGTTCAGTCTTTTGGTCTGGATGATGGGATTCAAAGACGGCAAGGACTTGATCCAATTCAGAAGCCTGACCTGTCTCAATCCGGTCCCAAAGACTAATCTTACTAACGACAATGCTCATCTTTTAAAACTAACCTCAAACACTTCTATTCGTACCTAATAAGGGTAACAGTTCTATAGTCAGGAAGTTTTTGTTCTCCACCCAAGAAGTCAAGAGACACTAGAAATGCGAATCCAGCTATGTTTGCCCCAACATGTTCAAGGAGATTTGCTGCACAAATTGCAGTTCCTCCAGTCGCCAAAACATCGTCAATAATCAGAACTCGCGCATTATCTGTCAAACTGTCCTTACGTATTTCAAGCTCAGCTGTTCCATATTCAAGGTCGTACCCTTGAGTTATGACATCACCTGGAAGTTTCCCTGACTTACGAATCGGTATCAATCCGCATTTCAATCTATCAGCCAATGCTGAAGCAAATAGGAAACCACGCGCTTCTATACCAGCCACATATTGGATACCGTCACCAGCAAAGTGTCTCTCAAATTCATCCAATGCGAAACGAAATGCATCCTTATTACGAAGTAGAGGTGTAATGTCCTTAAACGCAATACCGTCTTGAGGGTAATTTAGGACCGTATCAATGTACTTAGAGAGTTCCATACCTCCCCTTTGGGCAAACTTCTGGATTATCTCCGCTTATTTTTCCTTGGTCGCGGAGGAATTGAGGGATTAACTGGCTGAGAAACACTAGCCGAAACGCCGGATTTTCTTTTCTTAACTGCTTCACTCAGTCGATATGAGCGACCTTTGTCCGCTCCTTCGCTACCAAACTTTTCACGCAACCAGGTAGCGATTGGGGCAGCGACAAACAGTGAAGAGAATGTGCCAATTAACAATCCAATAAGCAACGCAAGAGCAAACTCTCGCAGCGTAACAGCCCCCATAACTCCTGAGCCAATGATCAAAACAGAGACAACTGGCAGCACTGAAGTAATACTTGTGTTGACTGATCTCATCAATACTTGGTTTAGAGCTTGATCAACTACCTCTCGATATTTTGATTTCGCGTTAACCAACCGGTGCTCATTGTCCCTAACTTTATCGAATACAACGAGGGTGTCATATAACGAGTAACCCATAATGGTAAGGAAAGCTATAACTGTTGCCGGGGTCACCTCAAGCTGAAAAAGGGCATATATTCCGACAGTGATAACGATGTCATGCGCAACAGCAACTAATGCCCCAACTGCCATTTCCCAACGAAGTCGAACTGTGATGTAGAGAGCGATGATAATGAAAAACACTATGAGCGCCTTCACTGCTTTATCTGTGATTTCATCACCCCACGACGGTCCCGCAGTTGAAACACTTACAGAATTCGGGTCAGGATTATCAGGATTCGCGAGTTCCGCAAGAACCAAAGTGATATTTTCCACAGTGTCGACTTGCTGCTCGTCATCTATCTGATTTTGTACTGCTTTCGTTAACTCTGTTCGAACACGGAGAACACCTCCACCTGTCTGAATACGTGCATCAGCTAGACCCAGAGGCCGAAGCGCATCTCTAACCTCATCAGACTGGAGATCATTAGTAACTGGGACTTCCCATGCCCCACCGCCTTCGAACTCGAGTCCTAAATTTAAATTACGAACAAAAAGTCCAATAATGGATACAACAATTAAGAGAGTCGAGATAACGAGAACTCTAACCCAGATAGCTGAAAACGGTACAGCCGTTTCATTCCTGTACATCCGGCGAAAGCGACTCATTATATTTCCTCCTCCTGTGTTGGCAATCCATATAGCCATGGCCTGCTGCTAAGTGTGTTGGAGAGACTAAGCCACTTAACGAAAGGACGAAGGAAGAAATACGTCGCAATTAGATCCAAAATNGAAGCAAGACCCAACATTAGAGCGAATCCTCTGACGGAGCCGACCGTTAAAAAATATAGGATGGCTGCCCCAATAAGGGAAGCTAGGTTGGCGTAAAAGATAGTTTTGAAAGCTATAGGGAAAGACCGGTCTACCGCTGAACGCAGAGTTCTTCCGTTCCCGATGTCTTCTTTGAGATGCTCAAAATAAACGACATTTGAATCTAAAGAAGTACCTATAGAGACGATGAGGCCGACAACACCAGCGAGAGTTAAAGCCAAACTACGAGAAGTAGACAGCCAAGCAAGGATTACCCAAAGCATTGTCCCTGAAAGCGCTAGGGAAAGAATTGCCGCTACTCCAAGGAGCCGGTAGTAGGCAAACATAAACAGAGCTACAAAAGCCAGNCCGACTATGCCCGCAACAACTCCGGCGTCAAAGGAATCTTTTCCTAATGTGGCTGANACTATTCTACTTGAAGGCGTCTCAAACTCAAGAGGCAAAGAACCGTACCGTAAAACCAATGCTGTTTCTTCTGCTCGCTCCTGATCAAAGTCACCGCTGATTGTTATCTGGTCTCTNTCAAAATAAGGCGTCTGAACGTTTGGAGTGGATTCTGTAACACCATCGAGGACAATTCCCAATTGAGATGTAGGACAGGCAGGTGTTTGATTGAAGCATTGATTAGCTGCAGAGTTAAACAAATCTATTCCATCTTCTCCTGAGCGGAANATAGGAAGTACAAGCCACTCAGGCGGTCGGAACGTTGAATCAGCAGTTTCGAGGGCTGCTCCAGTAAGCATTGTGCGCCCTAAAACCAGACGACATTCAACCTGGCCGAAACAAACTTCGCTATCACCCAAAAGGATAACAGGAAGTTCGGCATCATCTTCTTCAGGCAGCGTTGTAGGCATAGCTATGGCATCTGCAAGAGTAAACCCAAGATTTTCACAACCAATACCTTCCGGTGTAGATTCAGCAGTAATTTTCTTTGTACCGGTTTCAGCTATTGAGGACGTTTCATCAACGGAATTTTCATCCCTATCTGAAGGNTGGATACCCACAGGGCCATCATTAACTTCACTATTAGATTCCGATGGCGTGCTTTCATCGTTCAAATTCACCTGTTCGACAGGGATTCGACCACATACTGGGCGGAAACGCAACTCAGCTGTTTGTCCTACTACGTCCAAAGCCCGATCTTGGTCTTCTACTCCCGCAAGTTGAACAACTATTCGATTTGATTGCCGAGTAATGTCTGGCTCAGCAACTCCCAAGCCATCAACACGATTTCTAATAATCTCGACAGATTGATCTAGCGCTTCTCGAAGCTCTTCGCCTTCAAGTTCAGTATCTTCTGAGGGCTCTAAGACGACCTCAGCACCACCCTTTAAATCGAGCCCTAGAAGAACAGAGTTTCCTTCTATGAGTGACCAAGTCAGAAGCCCTGCGACAATAAGAACTATAGAAAGAAGCGGAGTGAGAAGTCGCTGTTTCATAATGAGTCAAAAGGTCGTTTAGTCTTCGTCGTCGTACTGTATCATTTCGGCAATAGACGCTTTTGAGATCTTTATCTCAACGCCATCAGCAACCATCAGGAAGACAGTATCCCCATCAAGGTCGCTTATCGTTCCATAAATGCCTGAATCAGTTCTCACATCATCACCAACGTCAANGACGCTCAACATCGCTCTCTGCTCTTTCANCCTTTTCTNTTGTGGTCTTAGTATCAGCAGATACATAATTACAAGCAAAATTGGAATAAATAGAATTCCCATAACATCATCCTATCTTCGGGAAAATAATTCTTTCAGTTCGCACATGGTACTGCGTTCAGACCATTATTCCCTTATCAAAACACATTAGGTAGATAATTACGAAGCTTCTAACCCCAAATTTCAAGGATTTCTTTTCGAAACTGTTGGAATGCGCCCTTTGATATAGCGTCTCGCATCCGTTGCATCATGTCGAATAGCCACGCTAAATTATGCAGTGTTAGAAGTCGGGCTGCTGCGGGTTCCCCCACCGATAAAAGGTGACGTAGGTACCCTCGAGACCAATGAGAAGCTGGGCTTTGAAGGAAGTACGGGTCAATAGGGTCTTCACTTTTCGCATACCGAGCTGCTCCTAGATTGATTCGACCTTCTCTAGTTAAAGCCGTCCCATGCCGAGCGAGTCGTGTCGGCCAGACACAGTCAAACATGTCAACACCAAGATTGACGGCTTCCACAAGACCAGCTGGNTCTCCCAAACCCATAAAGTAACGCGGTCTATCGAATGGAAGAGTTCGAATGCTCGCATCCATGGGTTCAATCATTTCTGATCTNCTTTCACCGACTGACAGGCCACCGATTGCATAACCATCAAATCCTATTCCAACTATTTGCTCTCCTGACATCTGACGAAGCGAAAGATCTAGACCGCCCTGAACTATCCCGAACTGTGCTTTNCTGAAATTTTCACTCTCNCTCCTATGTAGAAAATGNTTTCTNGCACGTTCAGCCCAAAGGCTAGTTCTGGTAACCGCAGTTTCGATTACCGCTCTCTCTGAAGGCAAAGGAGGGCAGACGTCTAGGGCCATCTGGATATCCGNACCTAGGCCACATTGGATATCGACAGCATCTCTAGGAGTTAATCGGTGGAGGCTTCCGTCGTATGTTGATTTAAAGGTTACGCCTTGATCATCTACTTCTGGCTCNAAGGAAAATACTTGGTAACCCCCGGAGTCAGTTAGAATTAACCTNTCCCAACCCGTATAACCGTGAAGGCCACCTTGTGCTTCAATAATCTCAACTCCTGGCCTAAGCATCAAATGATACGTATTACCCAAAACTACGTCAGCACCAAGTTCTTCGAGATCTAGTGAAGTGAGGGTACGCACTGCCCCTCGAGTTCCAACCGGCATGAAAGTTGGTGTATCTAGAGCATGCCTCTCCATAGAGAGTTTCCCGAGACGAGCAGAACCATCTGTTGATCTCACAGCAAAATTTGGTATTTGTTCTGCNTTCATCGTTCTAGTTTANGTACCCAAGTTCTCAAATAACCTGTCTCTCTAGAAACATTGCATCNCCGAAAGAAAGAAACCGGTATCCATCGTCTAAAGCCATCGAATATAACTCACGCCATCGTGTACCGATAAACGCTTCGATCATCACCAACAACGTGGATCGCGGCTGGTGGAAGTTTGTGAGCAAAGAGTCAACAACTTTAAATTCAAATCCTGGCGTTATAAACAAGTTACTCTTTCCTTCAAGTTTGTTCGTTATGGCCACTGTCTCAAGTGCCCGAACGACAGTGGTACCAATAGCAACAACTCTCTTTGCATCTAAACAAGCGCTCCATACCTGCGGTGAAACTCGATATTCTTCCTCATGCATTGAATGGCCCGAAAGGTCTGATNCTTCTATCGGACGAAAGGTACCAAGTCCGACGCTAAGTTCAACAAAAGCAATCTCTGCCCCTACTTCCTTTACCCTATCCAAAACTGATTGCGTCAAATGCAGCCCTGCAGTCGGTGCCGCTACAGACTTTTCTTCTTGGGAGAAAACGGTTTGGTATCGCTCGACATCTTTCAAGTCGCTAGTGATATAAGGAGGAAGAGGAACCTTCCCTTCATTTTCCATCAAATGCCTTATCGAATCTTTCTTTGCTTCGATCCTTCTCACCCCGAACGCCCCATCACCTATTACTTCCAGAACAGCTTCATGAGAGGAGTTGTATAAGAGAGTTCCTGATGGCACCTTCCGACTTGGTCTGATAAGAGCTTCCCAACGCCCATCAAGCAACTCAGAAAGAACAAGTACCTCCACGGCCCCGCCAGTTTTTTTAAATAAATTAAGTCTGGCGTGCATTACTNTTGTGTTATTTAGAACAATAAGATCACCTTCTCGGAGAAATTCAGGAAGATCGCTCACATGCTTATGAAGAATAGTTTCTCCGTCTACAAGNAGGCGAGAAGAATCACGAGGGGAAAGTGGAGTTTGAGCTATTGCTACTGATGGTAAAGAATAATCGAAAGAGGATGATTCCATTCAAAACAGCATAAGCGTAAATTCAACTATTCAGTTAAGAGAATAAATTCGGAGAAGATTCAGAAGTTGCATCTGGTGGTTTCATACCGAGATGAGTCCACGCTGCATCCGTCGCTACCCTTCCACGAGGGGTTCGCATGATAAATCCCTGCTGAATAAGGAAAGGTTCATAAACGTCTTCAACCGTTTCTGCTGGTTCGGAAACGCTAATTGCAAGAGTCGATAGGCCGACAGGGCCACCGTTAAACCTTTCACAAACAGCTTTCAGGATTGCTCGATCGACCTTATCCAGCCCACGCTCGTCAACACCGAAAAGTTTCAATCCATCGACCGCTGTCTGTTTATCNATAACTCCTTCAGCCTTTATTTCTGCATAATCTCGAACTCTTCGCAATAGTCGATTGGCTATACGGGGAGTTCCCCTCGATCTAACGGCTATTTCCTTACTTCCAGCCTCGTCAATTTCTACGCTAAATATGTTTGCAGAACGGAGAATAATTTCATTTAAGTCCTCAGCTTCGTAATAATCCATCCGAGCTACTAGACCGAAGCGGTCTCGAAGAGGCCCAGTTATTAAGCCAGTTCGCGTTGTAGCTCCAACCAAAGTGAATGGAGATATTGTCAANCGAACTGAGCGTGCTGCGGGGCCTTTCCCAAGAACAATATCTAACTGAAAGTCTTCCATAGCGGGATAGAGAACTTCTTCAACTGCTCGATTTAATCTATGTATCTCGTCGATAAAGAGAACATCCCCGGGTTCTAGTTTTGTTAAGATCGCAGCCAAATCACCAGCACGCTCAAGCGCAGGGCCAGAAGTTGTGTGGAGAGATACTTCCATCTCTCTCGCAACGATATTGGCTAACGTGGTCTTTCCTAGCCCAGGTGGCCCTGCAAAAAGCAAATGATCAGATGGGCGCTCCCTTTTTTTTGCAGCTGTAAGGATTATCGAAAGATGTTCTTTTAATTCAGGCTGGCCTATAAAGTCATCGAGACAAGCTGGCCTAAGGCCCAAACCTTCTAATTCAAAATCTATCTCTTGGTCTTCAATTGAGTTTTCAGGGGAAAGAAGCTCTTCTCTCATACATCTACCAATAATCCTATATTCTCTTATGTGACCGTTGCCAGCTCTTGCAATGCGAGTTTAAGCAATAGCGAGGGTTCAGCATTGGATGGCAGGTTTTTCATTGCTANCTGTATTTCCTCCCTACCGTAACCAAGACCGCTTAAAGCATCACGAACATCTCGACGGCTGGAATCTTCTGTTAGTGATTCGTCACTGTCTGAGTGAGTGCCGTTGAGAGGAATAGAGTCCAAATCAATTTTCGACTGCAGCTCCACTATAAGTCGTGAGGCAGTTTTTTTACCTATGCCTGGCACTAAGCACAAGGCGTCAGAGTCCTCATCAGCCAAGATATTTGCCAGTTGGTTAGGTGAGTGAGTCGACAATATCGAAAGCCCCAAAGATGGGCCCACACCATGTGTCGATATAAGCGCTTCGAAGAATAAACATTCTTCTCGAGTTGGGAACCCATATAGAGACTGAGTGTCTTCTCGAAAATGATGATGCGTATACACAAGTGTTTCGCAACCTGTTTCACCAAACTGTTTTTGCGTCATAGGCGGTATAAAGATTCTGTAGCCTACGCCGCCTACTTCAACAATGATCTCCTGATCTTCTACTAATGACAACTGCCCGCGGATGCTCCCGATTGTCATCGTGCCTCCGCACCCTTACGGGCTAAATAACAGAGAGCAAGCGCTAATGCATCTGCAGCATCAACAGGTTGAAGCGGAGTCCCAATTCCTAACAGGAGACGAACCATTTTTTCCATCTCTTCTTTATCAGCACCACCGTGACCTGCAACAGCTTGTTTGACTTCATTCGGAGAGTACTCAACTACTTCACAGCCGGCAGAAACGCCTTCAGTCATGACTATCCCAATTGCTTGCCCTACAGAAATAGCTGTCGCCGCATTATGTTGGAACAAGACTCGCTCAATCGCTACAACATCAGGTTTGTAGTCAGCAATCAGTTCTCGAACTTCGTCCCTTAGTAAAGTCAGACGATAAGGAGTTCCCATTTCAGGAGGGGTCTGGATAACACCTGCAGCTAAAGCGTTCTCTTTTCCATTTTTACGCTGGACAACCCCATAACCGCATCGTGATAATCCAGGGTCGACTCCTAAAACGAACATATGTACGATAATAGCGCCTGCTCGAAGCCATAGGTGGACTTTTCTTACATAAATAGTCTGCCGTTGAGGTTAAATCGAACTTCTGAACAGATCATGAAAGATCACTTTATGGACCTCAGCCAGCTATTTCTTGCATTACAGAGTCAGGTATATCAAAGTTCGCATGAACTGCATCGACATCATCTAACTCATCAAGAAGATCGATTAAATTTAAAACTTGTTTTGCTGGGCCTGATTCAGTCAATGGAACTATTTGCGTTGGAAGAAAAGTAAGGTCTGCTGAAAGGAACGAAATCCCGTGCTGCTCTAAAGCATCACGTAATCCATTAAGGTCAGTTGGGTCGCTTGTCAACCTCCAAGTATCTCCTTCATCGGCAAGGTCTTCTGCTCCGCTCTCTAAAGCCACCATCATTAACTCGTCTTCGTCTACTTCACGGTTCAGAATAATTACACCTTTTCGTTCAAATTGCCATGCGACCGCACCAGGTTCAGCTAGGGATCCTCCATTTTTGGAAAGCATCGATCTCACTTCTGATCCTGTTCTGTTCCGATTATCCGTAAGCGTCTCGATAAATAACGCTACGCCATTAGGTGCATAACCTTCATAGGTAACATCTTCGTAATTTACTCCTTCAAGTTCGCCGGTTCCCCTTTTGATCGCTCTCTCTATCGTGTCGAGCGGTACCGAATTATCTCTTGCTTTCTGATACATCGTCCGAAGGGTCGGGTTAGCATCTAAGTCGCCACCACCTTGCCTAGCAGCAACTTCAACTTGCTTAATTAACTTTGCGAAGAGCTTTCCGCGTTTTTTATCGGCAGCGCCTTTTTTGTGCTTAATCGTTGCCCATTTTGAATGACCAGACATACTAAAACTCTACCCCTGTGAACCTAATGGTTCCATAGATAAGAACATTTCGTGGATTCTTCCATCATTAGACAATTCTGGATGAAAAGAAGCTACCAATATCGAGTCTGTTCCACACAACACTATTTTTTCATCGACTCTCGCAAATACTTTCACACCTTCACCAATTGTTTCCACGATGGGGGCACGGATGAATACCGATGGGAATGGTTCGTCAAGCCCTAGAACGTCGATCTCGCTTTCAAATGAATCTACCTGTCTACCGAACGCATTGCGGCGAACTGTTATATCGATTGCCTCAAGAGGCTTTTGGTCATCGCGGCCATCAAGTACTTCTTTAGCGAGAACGATCATCCCAGCGCAAGTTCCAAATATTGGCATACCTGCAGAAATAGATTCTTGAATTGGGGCCCTCATCCCATTCCAATCAAGCAACATAGAGATTGTTGTTGACTCTCCGCCAGGGATAACAAGACGATCTATCTTTGCTAGATCCTCTGGGGTGCGAACTTCAAGTGCCTCAACACCAAGAGAAACAAATGCCTGAACATGACTGACATAGGCGCCTTGAAGTGCGAGAACGCCGACCTTCAAAACTCACCAACCGCGGTCTTCTAACCTAATTTGGATTTCGTCCATCCCGATCCCTGTCATAGGACCTCCCAGCCCTCGGCTTACTTTCGCTACGATCTCTGGACGTGTGAAGTTCGTCGTTGCTTCAACTATGGCCTTGGCACGCGGCTCGGGATCTTCTGATTTAAATATTCCTGAGCCCACAAAAACTGCCTCTGCCCCTAGTTGCATGACGAGAGCTGCATCCGCAGGAGTAGCTATTCCCCCTGCGCAGAACATAGGTACTGGCAATTTCCCAACTGATGCAACTTCCTGAACAAGTGGTAGGGGGGCTTGAAGCTCTTTGGCCCAGTCGAATAGTTCGGCAGAGTCTGCCTGGCCGAGCTTGCGTATATCGCCCAAAATCGTCCGCAAATGCCTCACTGCCTGAACAACATTCCCAGTTCCAGCTTCTCCCTTGCTTCGAATCATGCATGCGCCTTCAGAGATTCGTCGAAGAGCCTCTCCTAAATTTGTGGCGCCGCAAACAAATGGCACTTCAAACGCCCACTTATCAATGTGGTGTTTTTCATCGGCGGGGGTAAGAACTTCAGATTCATCAACGTAATCAACACCCAAAGCTTCCAACACTTGGGCTTCTGCAAAGTGGCCGATGCGAGCTTTTGCCATAACTGGAATAGTAACGACCTCTTGGATTCCCTCTATCATCTCGGGATCACTCATTCGAGCAATCCCACCATCTGCGCGAATGTCAGCTGGGACACGCTCCAGAGCCATGACAGCAACAGCGCCTGCATCTTCGGCTATTTTTGCTTGGTCAGGGGTTACAACATCCATGATTACCCCACCCTTTAGCATTTCGGCAAGACCGCGCTTAACTTTTACAGTGCCTGTTGTCTTTGAGTCATCTATGTTTTCTTCAGCCATATTTAAATCTTATCTCTAAATTTTTGGATCTAGGACATAGATTCTGATAAAGAAATTAAAGCTCTGCCAGAGCGGCAATTCGATCATCTGTAGAAAATCCGGAATGAATCAGGGGTTCATTTGGAGGGTTAATCCACATATGTCTGCAGAATCTTGGGTTATGCGTGGGCTCCCTTCCATCGGAGTAAAGACTTTCTAATGCTTTCTCTAATCCAGGTGGATACCTTGTCAACCCAACAGCAGCTATGTCAATTTCTGCAATGCTCCATGGCTCAAGAAATTTCGCGCCTACTTTTGCGACGATACTAGGCAAAAAAGCCCAAGGCCATGCAACAAGTATTGCCAAAGTTCCTTCTAAGTAGGATGTTCGGCTTCTCGATCTCGACAATTCATGAGTGATTAGTCCTTCTAACTCGGTTCGTTTAACGCGATCCAAAAGACCAGTTGTTACAACTAAGTTACTGTGCTGTGGGTCGCGACCAACCATCATCATGTTTGGCGCGGCGTCATTAATAAAGAAAAGGTGGGGTTTTCGAAATCCGTAGGAAATACAAACCCCCTCTACAAGATTTGTGAACCGAGGGTGAGTCTCCAAATTGACTGGTGCAGCGTTAATTTTTTTTAGAATGAAGGAATCTATTTTCCTAAAGACAAAAAATATCCAAAGACTCGCAAGTGCCACAGAGCAAGGAATCAAGATAGTAAATTCAATGCCTATCAGTAATCCAATTACGATAAGAATGATTGAGTCAACTGTTGCACACGCGAGGAAAAGTACTGAAGCGCGAAAGGCCGCGACTTTTGGACTCATCAGAATTGGACCTGCACTGGCCCTTCAGCTTCATCTTCCACTTCGTAGAATTCTTCTTGTTCGAACTTAAAGATGCCAGCGATCAAATTTGATGGGAAAACTTCAATTTTGTTGTTATACCCAAGAACACTGTCATTGAAGTGCTGCCGAGCAAAAGCAATTTTGCTTTCGGTGCTCGTTAACTCTTCTTGCAATTCAAGAAAGTTTACGTTTGCCTTTAGATCTGGGTATGCCTCAGATAGGGCAAATAAAGATTTAAGAGTTCCTTCCAAAAGGTTTTCATTCTGTGCTTGATCAACTGGCCCAGAAGCAGCCATTGCTGAACTTCGTGCTTGTATAACCGCATCAAAAGTTTCTTTTTCGTGCTCTGCATATCCCTTTACGGTTTCAATCAGGTTAGGTATCAGGTCGTATCTTCGTCTTAGCTGAACATCTATCTGCGCCCAGGCATTTTTTGTTCGGTTACGCAATCGAACGAGACCGTTATATTGCAGCACAAGAAATAAAAGAAATAGCGCCACAACTATGATGATAATAATGGTTGCAACCACGGAGCCTCCTTCCGGCTTCTACTTTAATGATAACCAATCCTCGATGATCATTTACTATCAGTGAGATTTTTTTACCTTATTCTGAAATTCCTTGAGCCCAGGGTACGTTGTGTGAAAAATTGTCCCCCCTTAGCTAAGGGCACTGTTGGTGTTTGAGTAATAGCTTTTTGATATATCTGGATATAGCGCTCGGCTAATTCAGTCATGGAGAACTCACTGACTCTCAGTTGCGCTGATTCAACTATGACTTGTGATGCCTCATCTTCGTAGAGGCCTTTCTCTAGGGCTTTCCCCAAAGCAGTTGAGTCGCCAGCTTTGAAAAGCAGAGCGTCTTTGCCTCCTCTAGTTAATTTTGAATATCCAGGGATATCACTTGCTACTACAAGAGCTCCTGATGCCATTGCTTCAAGAAGAACAATCCCAAATGATTCGCCACCCAATGAAGGAGCGCAGAACAACTTAGATTTTTGTAATCGCTCTATTTTCTCCTCTTCCGATATTCTTCCGAGCCATTCAATACGGCTATCATCTTCAGTTGCCTTCTGTAGACGTTTTGTATCTGGGCCGTCGGATGCGATCCAAAGCTTGACTTCATCTGGGAGAAATCGCATAGATCGGATAAGAACTTCAAGGCCCTTCCTTGGTTCATGCCTTCCGACAAAAAAGATAGTCTGTCCAGCTTGTTTTGGGTTTTTTGAAGAATACCGATCTAGCTCTATCCCGTTGAACAAAATTTCATAATTTCCACCGAGAGCGTTTCTTGCCGTAGCAGCAGCCTCTTCTGAGACGGCACAGTTTACTTCTACTCTGTTTGCAACCCATCGAGCCGGCTTATTGAAGTACTCATAGGATTTTGAGGGCCCAGACCGATGAAAGGTAGCGACAATTGGACTTTGCTTTAAAACAATTGCTGTGATCGCCGGGCCGGGAGCAAGCGGCTCATGAACATGGAGGAGGTCGAATCTCTCGTCTCTAAGGGCTCGAATCACTCGGAGCTGCGCTGAGGGGTCTGGTGCAAGTGGAGCTATGGAACCATTTGCCGCTGTTGGCAAACTATTTCCTAGGGGGGTTATCCCTGTGTCAGGAGGCGGCCCATCGCACGGACCGAGGACACGGACATCAATTCCCTTGTTACGCAATGCGCGGGCCAAGCTCAGAATCTGGTTTTGGACGCCTCCAGGTATTGTGAGGCTGTAAGGGCTTATCATTCCGATGCGCATATCTTTATTGGTAGCCGATATCCGAGGCCTATGGGGTTTTTTCGAATTTCAAAGAATTTTTTCTCTGCAATCTGAAGCTCTCCAAAGCTTCATAGTCACTTTTCCAGTTGGGCTGCATTAAATGCCACTGCTCAGGTGCTTCTCTTATCAAATCTTCAAAAACGTAAACCAGATCCTGCGTGGCTTTTGCAATGTCATCGCGAAATCTTCCCTTGGTTCTTTTAAGCTCAATCGGCGGACAAACGACTGCATGGTGAGAATTCTCACGTTGATAAACAGCTACAGGAACTACATGGGCTCCTGTTCGTAACGCAAGCGTCGCAGGCCCCGCAGGTACTGTTGTTTTTTCCCCAAAGAAGTCAACCTCTATTCCATTTCCTTCTATATCTCGATCGCAAAGCAAACACACAACGTGATTAGCCTTTAGTGCCTCAATAACTTGCCGACCGGCGCTTGGCCCCAGAGGGATAACGTTCATCCCAAAACCCTCCCGGTATTTCATTAAGAACTGAAAGAGCTCAGGAGGGCTTTGCTCTTCTACAACTACTGAGACCTTGTATTTCGGAGAGCAGATTAACCACCTCCCCGCCCATTCCCATCCACCAAGGTGCGGAAGTGCCAATATCGGTCCTACGCCAGTTTGCCAGGCATTTTCTATGTGTTCGAAACCTTCCACAGTAAACCCTGAATCAATTTCAAAATCTGTAAGATCTTGTATTCTGGCTGAATCAATCCAGTACCTTGCGTATGTTTCAAAGGTCTGATGTATCTTTCTCTTTAGTTGTTCTGGTGGTAGATCCTCACTGTATATTCGCGAAAGATGTCGACCTACGAGCATCTTTTTTTCTTTAGCTACGCCAGTTGCCAAATAGGCCGAAAAGCGTTGAATAGGGTTCAACCAAATACGTGGAATTCTTCTTAGAAGATAACTACCAACTCGGTAAGCAGTTACGGCAATTGAGAACTTCCTCACGTTTAGCTTTGATCTCCTATAGTGGGCTTGTATTTTTTGAAGCTTGCTTCCATATCTTAACGAAGCGCTGGCATGCGGTAATGCCAGTGAGCACCAGCATTACCCAAAGAACAGGGATCAATATGTCATCGAAAAGGAGGCCTACAGCGAGAGCAATAAAGCGTTCAGCCCGTTCCATAATTCCGCCCTTTGCATCAAAGCCTAAGGACTCAGCTTTTGCTCTTTGATATGAAACAAGCATTGCCGTAGCCATGAGAGCGACTGGGAGCATCATGATTCTCCCGGGTTCCTCTGTAGCTAGGTGCCAAGCTATTCCAGAAAAGAGCAACGAGTCAGTTACCCGATCGCTGACTGAGTCAAAAAATGCGCCGCGGACAGAAGCCGTTCCGGCTGCCTTTGCTACCGCTCCATCCAAAGCATCTGGGATTCCTGTTAGCAATAGACAAATAAAACCAGCGAACAGGTGGCCACGGCCAATGACTATTGCTCCCGCTACCGCTACAAGTATTCCTAAGATTGTTAATGCATCTGCGGTAATTTTTAGGCGCCATAAGACCACGCCGATGGGGTCCAGTACCTTATCAACCGCTGATCGTAAATTTCCGTCAAACACATTTTCTCCTTTGAGTTTGGAACCCAAACCCAACTGGCGCAACACTAGCACTGATCAGTGTAGAAATTTGTCCTTGTGTAAGAGATGTTAAGACTTTTAACTCCAGTCTTCGGGGTTCTCTTCCACTACTTTTTCAAGGACTTCTCCATTTCCTGCATCAATAATTACGACAGCTCGAAACTCTGGCTGGGGCTCTTGGGAATAAAGAAGAAGGCGCCAAACAGGCTTACTTCCCCACCCTCGCCACATCATTTGAGCTGATGCAGGGCCAGCAGCGAAGCCTACATCACTTTCGGCGAGTATTAAAGCTTGGCCTTCGTCAATGCTTGTGCTTGCCGAGGCAAAAAACGAGTAAAGTGCAACGCATAGTATTCCTATTCCTGCATACATAAAACCGGTATTTGCGAGTGGCGAGCCTGAAGCAAATATGCCGAGTCCGAGTGCCACGACCCCAACTATGAGATAAAGAAAGGCTGCTATTCTTCGCCGGTCATTATTTGGAATTTCGTAATCAGGGCTACTAAACGATGCTTCGAGATCTTCAGGTAATGAGTCAAGTGTCTCTTTTTCGTCTTCCATCGCTACCTCTATCTTAGTTCTTTCATACGATAGCCGGTTTCGTTATCAACTATCTATTAGCCATCGTTATAGAGGCTCATGAGGCCAATTAGCCTGAAGCCTGTCCCATGATGAAGATAATGTTTCAGGGATCATTCTCGACTCAGCTACGGAAGTGAGGAAAGTTGTATCCCCTTTCCACCTAGGTAGGCAATGGACATGAAGGTGTTCGGGAATGCTTGCTCCAGCAGCTTCACCGATGTTAACCCCAATATTGATTCCATCGGGCTTGTATGCACTTTGAATCGCTTGGGTTGCAAGACGGACACCTTCCCACAGTTCGAAGTATTCTTCTTTGTCCAAATTTGCGAGGTCACCTACTTTTCGCTTGGGAAGAACTAGTACATGTCCGCTCACATACGGGTATAGATTAAGCACCGCGGCGCAATAGCTTCCTTGCCAAAGCACGTAGTTATCTTTATTTGGTTCTGAGTTAGTGGCGAAGATCTTTTCAAACACCGAGCTTCTGTCGGTGTTTTTTTCAGCCGTATCCGGAGTTCTCGCTACATACTCTTTTCTCCAACCGGCCCAGATCTGGCCCAATGCCTTAGTTCGGGGGCTATTGGTCATAAACGGTTTTCAACCTCACCTTGCAGTCGTTCTATAAATTTAGATACTGGTACGTCGCGTTCTACTTCGCTCCCCCTCGGGTTAACGCCAACGGTTCCGTTGGCTACATCATCGCTGCCTGCCACTAGTACATATGGAATCTTTTGAGTCTTCACATCTCTAATCCGCTTCCCGAGAGGATTGTCGGCTCGATGATACTCACATCGAAAGCCAGCGTCTTCCAATTGGGCAACGATGCTCGATGCGTAGTCTCCGTGTTCACTTGCGACAGGAAGTACCGCTATTTGGATTGGAGCTAACCATGCGGGGAAAGCTCCAGCGTAATGTTCAAGTAGGACACCGAAGAACCTTTCGATAGACCCCATTAAAGCCCTGTGTATCATGACTGGCCTCTTACGCTCTCCAGAGGAGTTTATATACCTTAGGTTGAATCGCTCGGGGAGGTTAAAGTCAAGCTGAATAGTTGACAGCTGCCATGATCGTCCAATTGCATCAGATACGTCAATATCTATCTTGGGTCCATAGAATGCAGCGTCTCCCTCTTTGGTCTCAAACGGTAGTCCGTGGGCATTGAGCGCTTTTTCTAGGGCTTCTGTTGCAAGGTTCCATATCTGGTCATCACCAACAGATTTCTCATGGTCCCGCGTGGATAAGTTGAACGAAAAGTCTTCGAACCCAAATGCTTCCAGAACAGATATAACGAATTCCAGAAGCTGCGCTATCTCCTCAGCAAGGCCTTCTTCAGTGGTAAAAATGTGGGCATCGTCTTGAGTGAAGCCGCGAATCCTCATAAGGCCATGCAACGTTCCCGCCCGCTCGTATCTATAGACGGTTCCTAGTTCGAAAAGTCGAATTGGCAAATCCCGGTACGACTTAGTCCCTGCGCGATAAATTAGACAGTGCATCGGACAGTTCATCGGCTTTGGATAATACTCCCCATTATCCATTTCCATTGGGGGATACATACCTTCGGCATAGAAATCTAGATGCCCGCTGGTTCGGAACAATTCCGCATTTGCAATATGTGGAGAATAAACAAATTTGTAGCCCCCTTCCTCATGCCGTTTTCTACTGTAGTCCTCCATTAATTTTCGTATTTGAGATCCTTTGGGGTGCCAGACTGCTAAACCTCCTCCTAGTTCAGATGGAAAGCTAAGAAGATCTAATTCGTTAGCGAGTTTTCGATGATCTCTTTTCGCTGCCTCTTCAAGTCGATATAGATGTTCTTTCAATTGCTTCTTGGTTGCCCATGCAGTCCCATAGATCCGTTGGAGCATTGGGTTTTTTTCATCGCCTCTCCAATAGGCTCCCGCAACATTCATCAGCTTGAAATGCTGAAGCTTTCCAGTCGAAGGCACATGAGGCCCTCGACACAAGTCTATGAATCCGTCCCCATTCCGGTAATAGCTAATTGCGTCGGGAGCGCTGACTTCTGTTGAATCTGCAGCTTCGATTATCTCACATTTGTATGGGTGGTCAGAAAACATCTCAAGAGCCTCGCCAGCGGAGACCTCACCTCGAATGAAGTCTTGATCAGCGGCAATTATTTCTTTCATTTTGTCTTCTATCTCTTGAAGACTCTCATCACTAAGTTTTTTTCCTTCGGGCATGGCAAAGTCATAGTAGAAACCGTGTTCAATAGGTGGCCCTATGGCAAAAGTAGCGCCAGGATAAAGTTCTAAAACTGCTTGAGCAAGAACATGAGCCGTTGAATGCCTAAGAGTCTCTAAACCTTTATCAGAGTCAGCTGTTACGATATTAACGGTTGCTCCGTTAGGTAGTACTTTATTAAGGTCTGCTTCTTCTCCATTCACCTCCGCTATGAGAGCTGCTTTAAAGAGCCCTTTACCAATATCAGAGGCTAGGTCGGCCGCGGTTGCTCCATCTTGTATTTCCCGTTGTGTACCATCGGGCAGCGAAACTGAAATGTTAGCCATAAGGCAATGGTACCTCTCGTGGTTGACTACTTCTGAGGATTTCTATCGGAAATTTGGGCGAAAAGCCTCTTTTGTTTTCTCATGCGCTAGTTATATCGACACCTAGCAGGAGAGCTGCGTTAGAAACCCCTTCCCCTTTTTGGACCGCATCGTCAATAACCTCTAAAGATGTTGGAGTGTCGAGATCATTGTCTAAATGTTCTCGAACGGAATTCAATGCTCCATTTCCTTCGCCGCCTTTCTTCCATCTTTCCAGGCGCCTTAACGCAGATGCCATTATTTCGTCGTTCCACTCCCAAGAATCGCGATAATGAAAGTTAAGTAGGCCTAGTCTGATCACATTTGGGTGAAACTTTTTTCGAAGATCAGAGATGAAGACAAGATTTCCCAATGATTTTGACATTTTCTCCCCTTCCATTCTAACCATGGCTTGGTGCATCCAATGTCTAGAAAATTGTTTCCCAGTGGCAGCTTCTGACTGGGCGCTCTCACACTCATGGTGAGGGAAAATAAGGTCGGCTCCCCCTCCGTGCAGGTCTATAGTAGCCGTGCCTAAGTCTCTCATTGCAAGAACAGAACATTCAATATGCCACCCTGGGCGCCCATATCCCCACCTGCTCTCCCACGAGGGTTCATCGTCAGCCGAAGGTTGCCATAGAACAAAGTCCAGAGGGTCTCGTTTTTTTGGATCTTCTGGGTTCCCTCCTCGTTCCGCCGCTAACTCCAACATTGTTTCTCGGTCTAGCCCACTCAATGAGCCAAATTTTGCAAATGATTTGACTTCGAAATAAACGGACCCATCTACTTCGTAGGCGTGACCACTCGTTAGAACTTGTCCTATGAACTTACGTATTTCAGCTATCGCTGATGTGGCCCTGGGCTCTGACCACGATGGGAGCATCCCGAGCGCTTTCATGTCTTCATCGAATCGTGCAGTTTCTTTGGCAGCTAGATCTAGATAGTGAACTCCAAGCTCTCTGGCTTTCCGTAAAATATCATCATCTACATCGGTGATGTTTCTTACACATCGTGTTTCATGCCCTAGGTCGCGCAAACGTCTCTGCAGGATGTCATAGGTCATGTATGTGGCTGCATGGCCGATATGTGTTGCATCATATGGGGTGATTCCACAGGTATAAATCCTGACAATTTTGCCAGGTTCGAATGGAACGACTTCTTGTCTGGCAGTGTCATAAAGTCGCATCAAAATTTTCTCCATTGAACTTAAGGGCTTCTAGACCAACTGTAACCTCAGGTGGCAGTTGAGTTGGAGATTGCAGCGTTGCAGAGGGCTATTCTAAACCAGTTATTCGGACTGATGATCTTGTTTTGTAGAGTCGGTTCAATTGTAATAGAACTGCGGTAAATGCTTCTACAGGAGCAGCATTTGCCAAACTTCCGCAGTCGAGTCCTCGCAGATTCGGCATTTTTTCAACAATTTCGATTGTTTGTGCAATGGAATCCTGTTCGTCAGCACAGACAAGAACATCGCCTTCCATATTATTTTCAATTTCACCAAGTTCTTTAGCTGGTAGGTGTTGGAAAGCCATCGACACTCTCGACATAGGAATCGCTGCTTGAACGTCAGCTGCTATTGAGCCTCTCGGTGGGTATAGAGCATGGAATTCATTACCTACCCGAGCAAGCGCATTTGCCATACAGATAACCAACTTGCCCTGTAACAGCTCTCGGAATGCTTTTGCGGTTGGTGCGCAGGAATCCCAAGGAGTTGCCAAAACGACAGTCTCTGCCCGCGCTGCTTCTTCGTTACTTACACCTGAAAGTTTGTAGTTTTGACCCTCCCACTGTTCAAGTGTGTCTTCAACGACTTCGGCCGCACGTCCAGAGGACCGAGACCCTATTTCAACTTCGTAACCTACTGAAGAAAGCCGAAGAGCTAGGCCTTTTCCTGCTGGTCCTGTACCGCCAATGATGCCAATTTTCATGCATTGAACATACCGCAAACCAGCAGAGAAAAGTCAATTTTTCCAACAGTTTCTTTATTTCACCTATGTTGATCACAAGAGTTCACACCTGCAGGCCAGAACCCTAGTAACCTCATGACATCACGTCTACTGAAGGAGGGGCTATGGGAATGCTAGAAAATAAGCGTTTGTTGATAACTGGTATTCTTACTGACTCCAGTCTTGCTTTCGCCGTTGCGCAGTTGGCTTTATCAGAAGGTGCT
Organism: Acidimicrobiaceae bacterium; assembly: GCA_002724825.1. Classification (GTDB taxonomy): domain Bacteria; phylum Actinomycetota; class Acidimicrobiia; order Acidimicrobiales; family UBA8592; genus UBA8592. Next base: position 24,003 of record PBPU01000055.1, on the reverse strand, counting down.
GAACTAGTAGTCACTGGAGCAGGAAGAGGGATGCGGTTAACTGAACGAACCGTAAAGAAGCTCGATGGCGACGTGGAAGTTATAGAATTTGATGTCACAGACCCTAGTCACGTATCGCAAGTCCAGAACTTGTTGTCAGATAAGTGGGGCAATGTTGATGGGGCACTCCATGCAATTGGATTCATGCCAGAGATTGGCCTTGGTGAAGATTTCCTTGCAGGCCAATGGGAGGACCTTTCTCTGGGGTTCGAAATTTCTGCCTATTCCTTGAAAACCGTCACTGAGGCCGTCTATCCGCTGATGCAGAATGGTGGATCGGTAGTTGGACTTGACTTCGATGCGAGTTTTGCATGGCCAGCGTACAATTGGATGGGCGTGGCCAAAGCCGCTCTCGAGTCAGCTTCTAGATACTTGGCTCGTTCCTTGGGCTCAGACAATGTTCGCGTCAACTTGGTTGCTGCAGGCCCAATACGAACTATGGCTGCGAAATCTATTCCTGGGTTTAAAGAATTTGAGGACGCTTGGGGCGCTCGTGCTCCCCTAGGTTGGGATGTTAACGACAGATCTGGTGTTGCTAAAGCGTGCGTCGCGTTACTCTCCGACTGGTTTCCTCAAACCACGGGGGAAATTATCCACGTCGACGGCGGATACCACGCTATAGGGGCATAAGTTCTTCATCAGTTTTGCAATTGACTACCGGTTGTGCGGTCGATTCTGTCAGTCTCGTCAATAATATCTCCGACAATCGATTCCAAAACATCTTCCAACGTAACTATCCCTATGTATTCGGATTTCTTTCCCACGACAGCAAAATGAATCTGCTGCTCACGCATCAACCGAAGAAGTTCATCTAGATACATTTCCGGAGGGATAAATAAGAGTTCGCGGACGATGCCATCCTTCCCCTTACCCATTTCTTCTATTCTCTCTGAGTATAAAAGATCTTTAACATGTAAGAAACCGACTACTTGCCCATCGTCAACTACTGGAAACCTGCTATGCCCACTTGCTGCTGCAAGAAGTGCCATCTGCCCATATCCTTGACCCTGTTCAACATAATCTACTTGTGACCAAGGAACCATAACGGAAGAAACAGGTTGATCATGGAATTGAAGGACGCTGGTGAACAAGTCATGGCGATCTTGGTCCATCTGCCCGCTTCGTTTTGCTTGCTCAAAAAGGTTCTGCATGCCTTGCGAGGTGTATGCCACTCCAATTTCGGCAACCTGCTTAACCCCAAAGGGCTTGAGCAAAAGCGCTGCTATTTGATTCAAAAACCAAATCATGGGTTTGAATGCAAAGACAAAAGCTCGGTGAGTTGCTGCTAACCGGCAAACAACCTTTTCTGGGTCAGTAAGAGCGAAATTCTTAGGAACCATTTCTCCTAAAACCATATGAAGAAACACAACGAAGAATATTGCTATCCCAAACGCTAGCCAATGCGATACACCTGAAGGGAGCTCAAATGCTCCATCGAACATCCTTTCCAGAATAGATGCGAAAGCTGGCTCTGCAACTAAGCCGAGCCCGAGGGACGTGACGGTGATGCCAAGCTGAGCTCCTGAGATGGCTAAAGGCAAGTCCTTCATTAGGCCTATCCCATATTTTGCAGATTTATTATTTCCCTTTGCTAACTGCTCCATTCTGGTCTGTCGGGCTCCGATAAGAGAGAATTCAATAGCGACAAAAAATCCATTAAGGAAAATTAGGATAAGTGTTAGCAGGATTGCTGGAGCTACATTCACGACTTCACCCCCTCAACCCTGATTGTTTCCTACCGTAAAGTAGATTAGAAACAGGTTCCGTTAATCTAAGTCGAGCTATGCGAAGATTATCCATCTCTAAGATTTCTATTTTCCACCGTTCATAACGGAACATCTCACCCGGCGCAGGTATCCTTTGGAGTTTTTCTAGAGCAAATCCTGCTATTGTCTCATACTGACCATCTTCGATTTCGAATCCGCACATATCTGCAACTTCATGAGGGTGTAGGTTTCCGCTTACAGTAAAAACCCCCGCACGTTCTTCTAGGCTGTTTTCAACGGCAGCATCATATTCGTCCTCGATTTCGCCAACAATTTCTTCCAAAAGGTCTTCGATTGAAACTATCCCCTCTGTTCCTCCATGTTCATCAACCACAACAGCTAGTGGGATTCTTTGCCGCCGCATATCAGTCATGACCGAAAGCAAGTCCCGAGTTTCTGGAATAGCCAATATGTCTCCCATGACGGTTTCAACAGGCTGATCACTTCTCAACTTGGGATCTATAAGCAGAGCTGACTTCACATGCGCTATTCCAACAACGCTGTCAAGGTCATTATCCACAACTGGAAATCTCGATAAGCCAGTAGTTGCACTAAGTTCAACTAAGTCAGTAATCGTCGATCCTTGTGGCAAAGAATGTATGGCGAGGCGAGGAACCATCACCTCATTTGCGGTTTTCCTGGCAAATCGTAGTGACTTTGTTAACAAGTCAACTTCGTTAAAGCCAAGGGTCCCCTCCTCCCCTGAAGTTCGAATCAAGGAGCTTAAATCTTCTAGATTCGGGACGCGTTCAAGCTCTTGCGCAGGCTCAACACCTAATCGGCGCGTTAACCAGTTCGAGGCTGCGTCAGAAAGCGCAATTATCGGCTTTGCAGCGAAGCTATACATCCGAAAAGGTTTCGCCAAAGCCTTTGCAGCTATATCGGTTTTTGCAATAGCTATATTCTTCGGAACTAGCTCCCCTAGGATCATCGCTGCAAACGTCGCTAAAACAATCGCTACAACAAGTGAAACGCTCTCTTTTGCGCTTTCACCAACAATGCTCCGTACAGGGCTTTCAAGCATAGAAGCTACGGTTGGTTTTGCTATAAAACCAATCAGCACTGCAGTGATAGTTATCCCAAGTTGCGCACCCGTCAACTGGTACGACAATTCTTTAAGAATTCTCAATAAGGCCTTGGAATGCCGATTACCCTCTCGAGCTTCAGACTCTACGCGAGCGCGATCTACTGCAAGAAATGCAAATTCCGCAGCGACAAAAAAAGCAGTTGCAACTATTAAAATTCCTACGGCGATAAGCCCCCATGTAGTGTCTATGACTCCGCTCCCTTACTGAGGCCGCGCATCAAGAGATGCTTAGATGGAACAGGTGCAACTCTTCTATACGACATCAGTAATTACATAGTAATTGAAGACAGCTCCGGTCACACCTCGAGAGAAGAGTTCTTGTAAAGCGCTGAAGGATATAGTGGGCTGAGTCCACCTCCAAGCACAGATTGCGGGAAATACCTTGAAGCACTTGTTCTCAAAAGAGAAACACACAGATGTGCATAACCTTTCAAACGATAGCTTCCAGAAAGCTGGAGTGGCCTTACGGTATGAGGCCCCAATCAATAGCATCCATCCAAATAAGGAACTTGGATGGATGAGAAGGCTACTGCCGATAGCAAAATCGCACAAAAAGTCTCTGTATGTAGGGCTACTTACTGGAGTTATCGCTCTTGTACTAAATGTAGCTGTGCCGGCGATGGCCCGGAATGCAATTGATGCTGCTTTGGAGGCAGACAGAGAAGCCTTAACGACTTGGGTGATCATTCTAATTTCTGTAGGGGTAGGGAGGTTTATTTTCGGCGCCTTATATCGGTATTCTCTTTTCCAGCTGGCTTGGGGAGTAGAAACGGACCTCCGAACCTTGCTCTATTCTCATTTAACTAAACTAAGTTTTTCCTACTTTGATAGAACGCAATCGGGTGAAGTTATATCGAGAGCGAATAGCGACATTCGTTCAATCCAAGTTCTACTTGCCTTCGGCCCTTTAATCGGAATGACCATCATCTCTTTCATCCTTGCCTTCGGATATATGATGACTTTGCACGTACCCCTAACACTCGTTTCTCTTATTACCCTGCCAGGTGTTTATTTCTTTGGACAAAAACTCCGAAGGGTCGTCTTTCCTTTAACATGGGTCAGCCAGGCCCGACTGGCCGAGTTAGCTACTATCGTTGACGAAAACGTAAACGGAATTCGAGTCGTAAAATCATTTGCGGCAGAGAAACACCAAGTAGGGCTCCTCCAACGAGCCGCAGAGCACATCAAATGGGTGAACGTAGAGGCAATCCGAGCCCGCGCTAAATATAATCCCATCATTGAATCTCTTCCCAGAGTTGGAATGGCATTAGTACTTCTATACGGCGGGTATTTAGCAATTGAGGGGAGCGTCTCTATAGGAACCTTATTCGCTTTCAATGCCTATGTAATTATGCTCCAAGCTCCATTTAGAATGTTTGGCTTTCTGTTACTACAAACGCAACGAGCATCTGCTTCTGCTCAACGTATTTTCGAAGTAATCGATGAGGAGCCGACAATCGTAGACTCCGAAAACGCTACTCAACTACTCGATGTCAAGGGTTCGATTATCTTCGAAAATGTCCACTTCACCTACCCAAGCAAAAGAGAAGATAGTGGCTCTAGAGCGCCTAATCACATTGACGAGGTTCTATCTGGCTTCAATCTCACAATCGCACCGGGTGAAACGGTTGCGATAGTGGGGCGGACTGGGTCAGGAAAGTCGACAATAGGCCGCCTTCTAAACCGGTTCTACGATCCGACATCTGGGAAGATAATGCTAGATGGGAAAGATATCAGGTACGTAACTTTGGACTCTCTCCGTCACCAAATCGGAATCGTCTTTGACGAACCCTTCCTTTTTTCTTCTACGGTGGCAGAGAACATAGCCTATAGCAACCCAAATGCTTCTTTAGAGGAAATCGAATCAGCAGCAAAAGCAGCGGAAGCTTCAGAGTTTATTCAAGAACTCTCAGAAGGTTATGAAACTGTGGTTGGAGAACGGGGGTACACGCTTTCTGGAGGCCAACGGCAACGGATCGCTTTGGCAAGAACTTTATTGGAGAAAACACCAATTCTTGTTCTTGATGACGCAACAAGCGCCATCGACGTAGAGATCGAGGCAAAAATTCATGATGCCCTGGCCAAGCACCTCTCTGGAAGAACAACAGTTTTAATTGCCCAGCGGGTATCGACAATATCCTTGGCGGATCGAGTAGTTCTAATAGAAGATGGGGTTGTTGTTGCCGATGGCACCCATAGCGAACTTATGGCAAACGATCAGAGATACATTTCTATTCTGGCCGAAGCAGAGAAAAGAGGTCACAAGGACTCAAGGGGTAAGCATGACTAGCCCTGCTCAACAAAGGTATAAAGACTATATTGATTGGAAGCTGCGATGAGTTTTGGACCTCCAATAGGCTTCGGTGGGGCGAACTCTGTAACCTCTTCCCGTGATGCAGGCTTACCCTATGCGGGAGTTCCGGGCCATCTCCAAGAAAGCGTCAACAAGGTTCTAGAATCTGAGCCCGACCATCCAGGTTCGCAAGTTGTTTTCGAGTACCAAATAAAAAGTCAAGGGTCTTTCACGCTTAGAAGCTTTCTCGCACCCCATAGGTTTAAACTTCTTGGCGCCTTACTCTTAGTAATAGTTGAAAGTATCCTTCTGCAAGCAGGACCCTTATTAACGAAATTTGGAATCGACGAAGGAGTCGTCGATGGAAGCAAGGGTGTTCTTATAGTTGTTGCTTGCGCATACCTCGGAAGCATCTCACTTCACGCGTTGAGCGCATGGTATCGAATTAGGTACACGGGAGCTTTGGGAGAAGCATTAATGAGAAAACTTCGCATTCGTGTTTTTAGTCACCTTCAACGCCAATCTCTTGATTTCTATACAAATGAGAAGGCTGGAGTTCTGATGACAAGGATGACGAGTGACATAGAAGCATTGTCGCAGTTGTTCCAGGAGGGGCTAGTGAACTTTGCTGTGCAGGCTTTAACAGTTGTTGTGATCACAGTTGTATTAATTATCATTAATCCGGCTCTGGCCTTAATAACTCTTCTTCTCGTGGTCCCAATTACTCTCGTACTCAGTGAGTGGTTTCGGCGCAAGTCTGAGCACGCCTACCGGCGAGTACGCAATAGAATCGCGGATGTGCTCGCTGACCTACAGGAAAGCCTCGCAGGCATCAGAGTCATTACTGCACACAATCGACGTCGGCACAACGTCATCCGACATACAAACATTGTTGGCGAACATAAGGATGCGAATCTTGATGCGGTAAAAGCAGCGTGCATGTACACACCTGGAACGGAAGCAATCGCTATCATCGGGCGAGCGCTGGTGCTTCTGATCGGCGGCCGTATGGTGCTTGACGGAAGTCTTAAGATAGGTGAACTTACTGCCTTTCTTTTGTACCTTGGAGCCTTTTTCGCCCCGATCCAGACACTGACACAGTTATACAATGGATATCAGCAGGGTCAAGCCGCCACAGCAAAGTTGCGGGAGCTACTGGCTACGACTCCAAGCGTCATCGAACGGCCAGACGCGGATCCGATTCCTCTCATAAGAGGAGAAATCCAGTTGAAAAATGTTTGCTTTTCCTACGTTCCCGAAACGCAGGTCTTGCATGAGATAAATCTAGATATTAGTGCTGGAGAAACATTAGCTATTGTAGGGCCCACCGGCGGAGGGAAATCAACAATCGCTAAGCTCGTGAGCCGTTTCTATGATCCTGATCAGGGCAATATCACCATTGATGGCCATGATATTCGTGATGTAACATTGAGTTCCTTACGCTCTCAACTTGGGGTTGTCCCTCAAGAGCCGTTTCTTTTTGCTGGCACTGTGCGAGACAACATTGCGTTCGCCAACCCACAAGCGTCAAATGAAGAAGTCTGGAATGCTATTGAATGCACAGGCTTAACTCCACTTATATCTTCGATGAAAGATGGAATAGATACCGTTATTCATGAACGAGGCTCATCGCTGAGCGCGGGTGAACGTCAACTTGTCGCTCTAGCTCGCGCCTTTCTCTCCCAGCCAAGAGTTCTAGTACTTGATGAAGCTACATCTAATCTCGATTTACAATCTGAACACACTATCGAGAAGGCACTCGACTCACTATTAGATGGACGGACCGCCATAATTGTCGCCCATCGACTAGCAACTGTCATGCGCGCAGATAGAGTCGCTGTGGTTGATGGAGGAAAAATTATAGAATTAGGAAGCCACAGTGAACTTTTAAAGAGAAGAGGGAAGTACGCTGATATGTTCCAAACTTGGAAATCAGCAGTGGAACAATAGAGATATGAAAAAAATAGCTTTCTCACTCGATAACGTCTCTCTCGAACGTGATGGGAAATTTATCTTACGGGATCTTTCTTTCACGGTAGGTGAAGGTGAAAGGTGGGTTATCTTTGGCCCTAACGGTTCAGGGAAAACGTCCTTGCTTCGGATCGCTAGTTTCTATTTACACCCAAGCAGTGGGAACGTTGAAGTCCTAGGGCACCAACTAGGTAAAACTGATATTAGAAAAATGCGGCATCTCGTAGGCTTTACAAGCCAAGGATTTGCTAATCTTCTCCGGCCGAATCTTACTGCCTTGGAAGTTGTGATGACTGCAAAAAATGGCGCCCTCGAACCATGGTGGCATGACTACACTGAAGAGGACAGAGAAAAAGCACAATTAGAGTTAGAACGGATTGGGATAGGGCCACTATCTCTTCAAGCTTTTGGAACTCTGTCTTCTGGTGAGCGTCAGCGCGTTTTAATCGCTCGAAGCATGATGAGCAATCCGGGTTTGCTTCTCCTTGATGAACCTGCTGCTGGCCTAGATTTGCCAGCTCGAGAGAACCTACTCGAAGGCTTAACGCTTATCTCTCAAGATCCTTCGGCCCCTCCCATTGTCCTTGTTACTCACCATGTTGAGGAGGTCCCTGCTGGTTTCACCCATGTTCTTTTTCTTCGCGAAGGGTCTGCAGTCGCCGCCGGGCCTATTCAAGAGACTTTGAATGATAGAAATCTTTCAGAAGCCTTCGGAATGCAGTTGAAACTTCGGAAATCCGACGGTCGATGGAGCGCCACAGCCATCTAATATCTCTAGATTGAATCCGGTTGGATCACTACCAAAGTCCCTTTCCTGACAGAGACTTTTCCGATATCTTCATTGAGTTCGTTACTCAATCCAAGCGTGGATCCTGGAAGAAGAGAAGTTTCTGCTAGCTCCCACCGAAACCCTTGCAAAGAAACACCATCTGCTATTCCACCCATTGCGAAAACCGATACGGTTGCTCCGTTCTTGCGGTGGATGTTTGCCTCGCCAGTGGTGAAGGTACAGTAAGTTTTTCCAATGAGGGCATGACAAGAATCAAAATGAGGAGCTGCGGAAGCTAAGGATGCGATCATACCGAAAAGTTGGTCCACTCTTCCAGAGTCAGATCCTATTGCTAGCAACCTGTTCGACACTCCCCTTGCATAATCAAGCGCCAGCTCGAAATCTGACTTGTCTTTGTCGCTAGGGAATTCTTTAACCTTGATTTCTTGCTGAGATGCCCACTGGAGGCCACTGGTTGATATTGAGTCAAGATCACCAATGAGTAAATCTGGTTTGAGTTGCAGACTTCGGGCGTGGTCTAAGCCAGAATCTACCGCAATTAGAGTTGAGGGAATTGGGATATACTTTATCGCTTCTTCATCAGGGGCAGGACCTCCACAGATGAGAACAACAGGATGTTGAAGGTCTTCTGTCATGACCCCCTTTCACAACAGTTACGAGTTGATTGTGGGTACTGTATCGGTTTTATCTTCGACCCCCCTTGCCTTAATAGTAAATTTTTCCTGCGATCAAGACTGCCACAAAGCCTCCAATACAACCAGCGGTTGTAGAAATGAAGGCTGAGAACCCGATAGCGGCAAAAAATAGTGCAACGACGATAAATCCCCCTATAGCTGTCAAGGGGACGATTAAGCACCCTATTCTTTTAGGCTCTTCGAAAAAGTCATCCATCGTGCTTTTTGTTCTTTCTAACTACCCTGTGATGGACAGTTATGCTTGTTCGCGACCTTACTCCTTCGATTCTGANGACTTTGGATACNTCACTATAGNGCAGCGCTCCTTCNTCNAACTTTCCGGCAATNGTTCCATTCTGGNTATTGCTNCGTCCCGGTGCCCACATGCAGAATCCAACNGCACCTATTCCAGCAGTAATGCATGCAGCCCACAGTCCATTGTCCCATCCGTCAATAACTGACTGCGCTACTGTGTCCAATAGGACAGGCCCGCCTTCTCCAAGCGATGGGGCAATAATCGCTGCAGCTGCAGGAGTTTCTTTCACTCCCTCTATAACTTCCTGAGGTAACCCTACGATGCCAACGAGTGATGAACGGTAGCCAGCATTGAAGATCGATCCGGAAAGGGCGATCCCCACGACAGCGCCAAGTTCACGCAACACATCGTTTAATGCGGAAGCGACGCCCTGCTTCTCCATTGGGAGTGCTTCAACAATAATTTCTGTTGCTGGCGGAGAAGCAAACCCGATCCCGGCCCCGTAGATAACCATTACAACAGCAAATAACAGAAAGCTACTGTCCGTCTCGAGGGAAGTTCCAAGATAAAAAGCTCCTGCAAGTAGGATAAGACCGAGGGTTCCAACAGTCCGAAATCCGATTTTTCTTGTAAGCGGTATAGCTATTGCTGAAGCTGGGAATAGCCCTATAGCCGCAGGCATAAGGCTCAGTCCCATATCAAGCGGGCCATATCCGAAGACAAATGCGAGTAGCGGAACCGTGAGAAAGAAAAACCCAAATGCCACCGTGAACTGGACAAGTAGAGAGAACGAACCAGATCGCACTCCTCGGTCTGTGAACATGCGCACGTCGAGTAGGGGCCGAGGAGTATGCCTTTCCCACAGGATGAAGGCCACTAGAGCTAAAATGCCGATAATGAAACTGGTGACGATAAGAGTTGACGACCAGCCTTTTATTGGTCCTTCCATGACGCCAAAGACAATACCGCCAACGGCAACGAAGGATAGCAAAGCGCCTAAGGGGTCCATGTTGGCTTCATCTGGATTGGAAGAGTTAGGAAGATAAGCCCAGCACAGGAGAAAAATTACTCCAGCGAGGATCGACATTGCGAGAAAGACACTTCCCCACCAGTAGTTTTCCATAAGCGCCCCTGAGATAAGGACTCCAGACAGGCCGCCAAAAAACACAGAAGCTGTCCAAATAGCGACACCTTTGACTCGCTTCCCTTCTGGAAGAGTTGTCGTGATCGTGGATAGTGTCGCAGGGAATATTAGAGCGGCTCCCACTCCGCTAACTGCCCGACTTGTGATGACTAATGAGACATCAGAGGTTAGAAGCGTTGCTGCATTTGCGACACCTAATATAAAAATCCCCAAGAGCAGCATTTTGCGGCGGCCATATCGGTCTCCTAAAGCACCAGCAGGTAGTAAAAGAGTAGCAAGGAAGAAAGCATAAATATCGACCATCCATTGGACATCAGATTGACTTGCTCCTAACTCTCTAGAAAGTTCTGGGAGTGCAACATTAAGAGACGAAATATTAGCGACAACAAGGACCGCCGAAGCTACAGCTGCTGACAATATAAGCATGGGACGTGGTAAGACTTGTCGGCGCATCTTTAAAGTGTTGCACTCTCTTCTATTATGGGGGAAATCCTCAGTCGAAAGTTCTTACCTTGGAAATCCGCCAAAAGATAGAAATCAGTTAGGGATTAAAATTACTCCAATGAGCAAATGAAGTGGAGCTACTTAGCCCGTGTACCCGGGAGTGTCTGTAGCTTCAGCGCCTTCGGGTTTTTCAGATAAGCCATAATCTGATGGGAAGTAGTCGTTACAGTTCACAACCCCATCGCCATCGTCATCAGCTTCACAATCAGCCCAGTCGATCCATTTATCTAAAAGCTCAGAAAAGATATAGGTAGTAGGTGTAGGAGTAGGTATAGGAGTAGGTGTCGGAGTAGGTGTCGGAACTTCAAGACTTCTACAAACTACGTCGGCGATCTTATTACTGCCCTGAGGTACGGTAACGGCACCATCAACAGTCGAAGAGGCAACGTTAAAGAAAACGACTTTATCATCCCCGTCACTAGCGGAGAATATAACTTGTGAGCCATCTAGACTAAAAACTGCTTCGTTGGGGAAATCGAAACCAAGGGTAGTCACGTCAAAAGTAGTGGAAAGGGTATGCGTATTCGTATCGATAAACCCAATCGACTTCGTGGGACCTATTACAACAAGAGCCTTTGTCCCATCAGGCGAGAAATCCATTGCTCCTGGTTCATGGCCTATGGTAATGGTGGTGATCTCAGCAAACGTGGAGGTATCCACAACCGAGATCCTTCCATCGGCTGCATTACCGACATACGCGAAGTCTCCTGCAGGACTAAACCGAATACCAGTAGTTCCTGTATAGGGACCTCCGGGGTTGGAGTGGGTGATATTAAAGGAACTAGCTGTAAGTGTTGCGATATCTACAACGCCTACGGTTCCTGAGTCAACTGAATTTACCCAGATCTCTGTTCCATCAGGTGTGAAGGCGGCATTTATAGCATCAACTGGAATTGGCACTGACCCGGTAACGGCGTTTGTTGTCAGGTCAATGATTTCGATGGTTGATGCCCCCCAGTTAGTTTTAACTACGCCAGCGATTCCACCATTTGGGGACGTAACTACATCGTTAGTTGCCGATGACGCCGTTCCTATTGGGATTGTTCCGGTAGATGTCTTTGTAGCTACGTCGAATATTTCTACGTGGTCGCCGTCACGTTCTGCAACGTAGAGTGTTTCACCATCCGGAGACAAAGAAAGGCCAGATGGCTGACCTGCTGCAGTAGCGATATTTATATCAACCGTATAGGTAATGGGGTCAATGATTGAGATGGTGTCACTGTTGTAGTTTGAAGTGAACACATAGCAATTCTCGGTCGTAGCACCACCGATAGATGGGATGACTGCAATACCACCCACGATTAATGCAAAGGTCACTATAAGACTTCGTCCTTTTATATTCCGCATGCTGCTCCTATATCTGCGATCATCATGACCTTAATCGAACTTAAGGAATATGAAAAAACTGATGTACAGTTTCTCTTTGTGGCAAACAGCAATTTTCAACTTCTCCAATTAACCATTGGAGACAATGAGGAAACATGGTCATCCGCAGGTTTTGATGTGATGGAATTGCCAAATAGCAAACCAGTATGCCAGGTCGGTAGCGTCCAGCTTCTCTTCGATTCCACCGGTCAACAAGGTATTTCGCGTGCTGCCGTTCACGGGGTGAGTGGAGTAATCGATTCACTTAAATTTGATACGGCTCCCAGCCTTGCGTTCAGCAATATCGATGCTTGGCTCCCTTCTGTTCATCCAAATGGTGTTACGCGCATCGACCATCTAGTCGTCACTACAGCAGATTGTGACAGGACCACGCGTGCTTTTGAATCAAATGGAATACACCCCCGTAGGGTAAGAACTTTTGGTAATGATGAGGACAAAATGCGTCAAACTTTTTTCTGGCTTGGCGATGTGATCCTTGAACTAGTAGGCCCTGATCAATCAGAAACAAATGGCAACGCACTGTTTTGGGGACTTGCTCTGATTTCAGATAATTTGCAAGCAACAGCTGATTATCTAGGTGAAAAATGCACCCCAGTTAAATCAGCTGTACAGCCAGGGCGAAAAATCACAACGATCAAAACCCGTGAAATTGGTATTACCACTTCTCTCGCAGTTATGAGCGCACATTTGAAAACCAGCTAAGCATTCCTTACTTATAGAAGATGTATGGTAGGAAAGGGGTACCTAGTGGAGGCGATGATGAACACACTGGAATTGTTTAATTTAAGTGGAAAGACTGCTGTCGTGACTGGCAGCGGGAAAGGCATTGGTGAGGGCATCGCGATGGCTCTTGCAGAGGCCGGAGCAGAAGTCGTAGTTTCTGCTCGAACAAAATCTGACATTGAACGAGTCCGAGATCAGATAATTGCTACTGGTGGTATTGCAATAAGTCACCCATGTGATGCTACTGAAGATTCCCAGGTAGAAGACCTTGCCCAGAAAGCGATAGCAGAATTCGGCAAAATCGATATCTGGGTAAATAATGTTGGAGCAAGCACGGGTCGTAGCCCACTTATGGACCTACCCCGGTCCGAGTGGGACCAAACAATAGCGCAAACACTGACATCCACCTTCATTGGCTGCCAAACAGCTGCCANAAATATGACTTCGGGAGCGATAATTAATATCTCTTCCCGTTCATCGTCAGGGGCTGTACCGAACAATTCTCATTACGCTGCTTCAAAAGCTGGTGTGAACGTTCTTACAGCATCATTAGCCTATGAGCTTGCGCCAAACATTCGTGTTAATTCTGTAAGCCCAGGCGCCGTACCTACTGAAATTTTTTACGAAGTTATGAAACTCACTCCCGAAGATCTACCGGCGTACGCTAAGGAGACTGGGATTCCTCTTCAGCGCCTTGGAACTCCTCAAGATATTGCCTCAGCTGTTTTATACCTTGCATCGGATGCTTCATCGTGGGTAACTGGTGAAGACATTACNGTAAGTGGTGGCTAATAGGTTACGTCGGCCTCGGTGTNTTGAGTTCAAGCACATTGTCATGAAGGATCAATTTTCGGTCATGTTCATCAAAACTGCTTANTTCATCGACGTAATCGAGCGGAGTCGGCATCCCTTCTATATGGGGCCAATCNGACCCGAAAATAACCCGATCACTTCCCATATAGTCAGCAACTTCAGATGGGTCATCTTCCCAAAATGGGTTGATCCAAACGTGTTGTTTGAATTGCTCCAGAGGATCTTCTTTAAACCAGCCCATCAATTTATTTTTCTGCTGNGGTAATTTTCGAAACAGGTCNGGGAGAAAAGTCGATCCATTCTCTACAGATGCTATTCGTAAATTCGGGAACCTCTCATACATTTTTTCCAATGACATAGTCATAAGCCAGTCAAGAGCAGCCCGTTCAATATTAAATGCTTTGATTGACGGCACATACGAGCTAGACCCTCCGAAACTAGCTCCAAACCCATCTTCCGCGTATCCTTGGCTCGAATATCCACTATCTCCTGCGTGGATGACAAGAGGTATTCCTGCCTCGTTTAGTTGAGACCAAAATGGGTCAAACATCTTATTTCCTGGAGATTTTGGACCTTCATCAGTCCAGACCGCAGCTGGTCTAATACAGACAACTCTGGCACCTTGACCTAGCGCCCACTGCAGCTCCTCAACAGCAAAATCAACATCGCACAATGAGATATANGGAGCNGCAAAAATNGTGTCCTGATAATTACAGCCCCAATCCTCATCTAACCAGCGATTGAAAGCCCTAAAGAGGACTTTGACTGCTTCAATATCATTCTTAAGAAGCTCCTCGTATAGGACCCCTAGTGTTGGGAAGAGCCATACGCCTTGGAGTCCTTGTTCNTTAATTTTTTTGACCCGAAGATCTCTATCCATGTANTCACCGGGTANNGGTTCACGATCTTTTAACATTTCTAAAGGGGATCTTCCCGTCGGATTTCCACGAAAGTATTCGTGAAGNGCGCCGGGTTTTGCTATGGGGTCCCATGTCGGATTGGAAACAGCTTTACTAACTTCGCCGCCGACTAAGTGGTATTTTCTTCCATCAATGTCACACCATTGGACACAGCGTTTTTGCCACTCTCGGGGCACGTGGCGAGTGAAGGCGTCGANAGCCTCATAATAATGATTGTCACAATCGAACGGGGTATATCCCAGTGTTTTCATCTATCCTCCAAGACACCCTCAGCCTATCAATTCTGAAGCTATGCAGTTATCTTCTTGGATAATGTTTAAGTCTCAGTATTGACCATATGCGTGGCAGCCATGTCAAAATATTCCAGCATTGCTTCCATGATCTCACTGGGCGGATCCATCGTTTCCAGTGCACTTGTCATACTTTCCATCCATGCATCTCGCTCTTCTTGACCTATCTGAAATGGGGCGTGCCGCATTCGTAAACGNGGGTGTCCTCGCCTGTCTGAGTAAGTTGTNGGACCTCCCCAGTATTGGATTAGAAAATCTGCGGTGTTTTTTTTCGGTACCGTCAGATCATCAGGATAGAGGTGGCGAATTCGTTGGTCTCTTTCAACGTTCTCGTAAAAGTGCTCAACGAGATCTTCAAACCANTTACTTCCACCGAGAGCATCATAGACAGTTTTTTTTGCCCCCACCCATTTGATATTCATATGGAAAGTCTAGGACTCAGAATCTAGATTTTCCGAATTAATGNTCGAACTCGTTATGGACTGGCAAAATAGCCAATTAGTCGATCTACAGCACTNCTAGGATTTACTTCGTAGGAAACTATCTCCCTATCACTAGCTTGCATGAGCCCCTCTTCGACAAGCATGTCTAGAAAAGATGTTAANGGTGACCAAAACAAGCTGCTTCCAACTAAGATAACGGGCTTATGTTTTCNCCCTTTGTGAAATCCCAGCTTTGTCCATGTNGCGGATTCAAAGACTTCTTCTAGAGTNCCCATCCCNCCAGGAAGAGCNAGAAAACCATCTGAACGTTCGTACATGATTCTTTTGCGNTCGTGCATATCCTCAGTGATAACAAGCTCAGTTAAGCCCTTNTGATTTAGCTCGCGACTTCGAAGGCCATCAGGGATTACACCGGTTACTTGCCCCCCATTATCTAATGCGGCGTCAGCTACCTTTCCCATGAGACCTATCGATGCCCCTCCATAGACCAGCCCCATGCCAGATTTAGCGATGACTTCTCCTACTTCCGTGGCCAATCTAGAGTACGCAGGGTCACCACCTAAGCTTGACGCGCAAAAGACACAAATATTATGTTGAGGCATTGCTGAAACTTACCTGATATTTGCTGTCACATGGGACATGTAGTTGATTTAACACTAAATACCCTAAGCCCCAGAGATCTGGCAAAGTAGAGGGATGCCAAAGCTTGTAGCCCTTGACATCCCCGGCGGTGAATTATTTGTTTCCGCCCTTCAGAAAACTTGGGATGAAGGTAATGCTGCTTTCCCGGTAGATCAAAGACTTCCTTTCGAAGAGCGCCGTAAGCTTATAGAACGCATGGGCGCATCAAAGGTCATTGCACCAGATTCAGAACATGACCTGAAAGGCTACCCAGTTGAGGATGGTGATGCGCTAGTTGTTGCCACGAGCGGGACAGATGGATCCCCTAAAGGTGTTGTACTTACTCACGATGCTATTGCAGCTTCAGCGAGAATGACGTCCGATAGTTTACTTATTGATTCATCGAGCGACCGATGGCTTTGCTGCATCCCAGTGTCCCATATCGGCGGGCTGTCGGTGGTAACTAGAGCTTTGCTCACTGGAACCGAAATTGAAGTTCATAGCAAATTCTCAGCTAGCTCCTGTGAAAAATCTGGCCGTTCTGGATCTACCCTTGTTTCGTTGGTCGTCACCGCAATGCGGCGAATTGATGTTTCACTTTTTCGAAAAGTCCTCGTCGGTGGTTCAAGTATCCCTGTAGACCTTCCACATAATGTTGTAGCTACATATGGGATGACTGAAACAGCAAGTGGCGTGGTTTACGATGGCATCCCCCTCGATGGAGTCGAGATAAAGATTACCGATGGCCAAATTTTCATAAAGTCGCCTAGCTTATTGCGTTGCTATAGAAATAACGTTTCGCCTTTTACGGATGGAGGGTGGTTTCCCTCTGGAGACGGTGGTGAGATTGATAAGGATGGGAAGCTCAAAGTATTTGGGAGAATAAACCATGTCATTGTTTCAGGAGGTGAAATGATTTGGCCAGCTAGTGTTGAGCGAGCGCTCTCAGGGCTTTCTTGGGTAAAAGAAGCAGCAGTCGTAGGGAATCCAGACGAGGAATGGGGAGAGATAGTCACAGCATTCGTTGTCCCAGCGGGTAAGGAAACCGTTATAACTTTAGAGCAAACAAGAGAGGCACTAGGTGAAGTCCTTCCTAGGTTCGCCCTACCGCGAGCCTTGCACATCGTAGATGCCTTACCAAAAACAACTTCTGGGAAAGTCGCCAAGAAACAACTTCTTCTAGGAGATGAGTTCGATAACTCCGTTTCTAGGGATTAAGGAATTCATCCGCTTATCATCTATTAATGCTGCTGTCCCTAACCCGTGAGCAGTGTTTGGCCCTATGGCTGAAGCCAAATGACACCAGGTCGTTAACCCTACCGGCCCATCAAAAGTAGATGAAATGACTGGAGTGATTCCCGCATCCCGAGCGCTCCTTGAGAGAGCGACCACAGAGTCAATCCCTCCTAGCAAAAGAGGTTTGAGAATTACATTGTTGACTACACTCACACTGATTACTTGCTCGATAGTTTCCTTGTTAGGAGTTAGTGCATCAGTGGCCACTGGGACAGGTAAGTCGGCTCGAACTTGATAAAGCTGATCAATAGTCGAAACTGGGTCTTCCACATATTCGAGTTGATCTTTAAAGAGTTTTTCAGCCTGTCTGGTTATCTCCACTGCCTCTCGAAGAGTCCACGAACAGTTCGCGTCCAAGCGAACCTTAATTTCAGATGTGACGTGTTCAGAGACTATCTTCAGCCTTCTCTTATCCTCAGGAAAGCCCATCTTTACTTTTATCGTCCCATACCCATCGTTCAGCGCTTTCTCTAACGAGTTTCTCAACTCTGTTTCAGTCCCTCCTCCAATAAGAGCATTTACTAGCACCTGATCCGAAGTCCCACCAAGAACGGACCATAAGGGTTCGCCCA
The DNA here is from genome assembly GCA_002724825.1 of Acidimicrobiaceae bacterium. Lineage (GTDB taxonomy): Bacteria > Actinomycetota > Acidimicrobiia > Acidimicrobiales > UBA8592 > UBA8592. The sequence goes on along the minus strand of PBPU01000055.1, from coordinate 6,415 downwards.
ACAAGGCAGCTTTCTGAGTCCATATAGCAGACGTCATTCCAGCCTGAACTTCATGCGAAAAATTTTGTGCGCCCATCAAAAAGCTTTCGGGGTTCGATTGAATTCCTTTAAGTTCCTCCTTCGTTTCTAGATCAGTAACCTTCGACCACAAAGGCAAAGGAAGGACTTCCCCTTTCCCTGAATGTCCTTCGTGGGTAAGGCGAATTTCTTGCCCTGACCTGTGAGATATCCTCTGCTGCGCTGTGATAAGAGCATCTCGCAGTGGAAAGTCAATATCAAAGATTTCTAAAATCATTCCACGCATAGTTTCCTAAGGAATTCCTCTATACATCGTCTAACTACTGCAGGATTTTCTGTATGAGCAGCATGCCCGGCATTTGGGATAATGACATGACGAGCAGATGGAACAGCCCTTTCCACCTGCTCAGCTAATTCAGTGAATTTCTGGTCATAAACTCCTGTGATAAGAAGAGTAGGAATCTGCAAATTTTCGAGTTCTTTCCACATAGATCTCATCAGCCCAGTACTCGCCATACGAAGACTATTTGCTATTCCGTGGGGGCGTTGGGCAAGTCGTACGCGTCGAATGGATCTTTTTACCTCATCGGGTAGATGAATCTGCGATGCAAAAAGGGGAAGGCGCTCCCAATAATCAACAAATTCTGATACCCCTTCACTTTCTATACGAGAAGCAAGTCGAGCATCGTTAGCAGCTCGCTCCGCAGCTTCTTCCTGATCCTCCATTCCAGGAGTCCCACCAATCAGAACTAGTCCCGATATATCTTGAGGATGCTCAAATGAATACGACAATGCAAGTCGAGCACCCATTGAATAACCGCACAATACTCCAGGTACCTCAAATCTCTCTTGAATTAAATGGTGAAGCTGGCCGACCATTGCCTCCATCTTATAAACGCCTAATTGGTCTGGAGCTGGGCTTAGTCCGTGACCTATAAGATCTGGAGCAATCACCCTATTGGTAGTAGGTGAAACTAGGTCCGACATGGAATCCCCACTTCCGGTAAAACCATGGAGCAGGACGACAGGAAGCCCTTCACCTTCATCACGAACCCAAAGATCGACCGCTTCTCGACTACCGGATCGACGCATTATTCCTCATGAAAAGATGCCTGAAAACCAGAACGAATATCTTCATATGCCTTGACCGTCTCTTCGACACTGGTGCTATATAGAAACAAGCTGGGTCCTGCTGAGTTAAAGGCCCTCCCAAGAAGTTTCTCAATATCTGAAGTTGATTCAATGACCTCAGTTTCTATACCTGCTGATGATGCGATACCTATAAGATTTGTCTGATGAGGAGTGGTAAATAGGGCGTCGAAACGGTCACTATCGATTTCTTTGGCGAGCGGAAGAAATGAGAATATTGCTCCACCGCCATTATCAATGACGACGATTACTACGTTACTTTGGAGCCTCCCTGCTGCTACTAAACCTGCTATATCGTGCACAGCGGCAACATCTCCTACAAGGACTAGGCACGGCCCTCCTCTGGAAGAAGAAACGCCAATACCAGTTGATATGACACCATCAATACCATTTGCCCCCCGATTACTAATTACTTTTATATCAGATTCCATATTCTGCAGCACCAACTCTGCATCTCTGACAATCATTGAATTCGACAACATAAGGGAAGTTCCTGATGGAATCGATGAGAGAATTCGCGATGCCAGAGATAGCTCACATCGGTTTTCTGAGACATATCTCTGTACCGCCTCTGCAGCAGCACTGTTGTGTTTCATCCAGAGTTCACACCAACTAGTGTTTACCCCTCTTCCTGACGAAGCCTCAGAGAAAGCGGCCATAATAGGGCCATGGATAACATCAGTTACTTCATGTGAGGGATCTGGCCAATCTGTACCAGGGGAAACAATCACGTACCTCGCTGGAGGGGTTTTTTGTTTCCATAAACGATATGCCTTTGAAGTGGCAGGCAGCCCAACATGGACAATTACGTCTACTGGAGCGAGAAGTGACGTGAACTGTTCCTCTGCAAATAAAAGCTCCCCTAATGTGATGATGGGTGCACTACTTAGGCTTTCTTTATCTCGAAGCTGTGAACATGGGTCAGCCAATATTGGCCAACCACTATCTGAACTAAACGCTACAAGAGCTTCGAGTTCTTGACTTTGAAGACTATTTGGCCCAACAGTGATAAGCCCTCGTTCATACTCTTTTGCAAGAGTTGCAAGCGAAGAACCCCTAAGTACCTCTTCATGGGAGAGTGATTCAGGGGAGAGTGTAGCTTCAGGTGTTTCTAAATTCTGGGTCGGTTCAAGGGGCTTGCGAAATGGCCAATTTAGGTGCACAGGGCCTTGAAGACTACTTGCAGACATCGACCAAGCTCGAAGGGCCGTTGATCGGGCATGGCTTTCGTTGATTTCGGAAGCAACTGGAAGGTCATAATGCCACCGGACGTTGTTTCCATACAGGCCAACTTGATTGATTGTTTGACCTTCACCCCATTGTCGAAGTTCTGGAGGGCGGTCCGCTGTGCAGATAATCATAGGAGTTGAGGCATGGTTTGCTTCGACAACTGCTGGAAGATAATTCGCTGCAGCAGTACCTGAGCTACAGATAAGGACAGAAGGAATACCGGTCGCTTTTGCTGCTCCTAAAGCATGAAATGCAGCAACTCTTTCGTCAAGCTGAACTACTACTTCTAGGCCGACTTGTTCGGCTGAAAGAACTAAGGGTGTGTTTCTAGAACCAGGTGAAACGATGACATTGGTGACACCTAGGGCTTTAAGCTCCGAAAAGAATCGCAGACAATAGGCATACATCACGTTGACACCATCGTCTCGAGTTTTTTGCACTTTAGAATCCATTACCTAAAAGCATAGAAGCAAATAGTCCGAAGTCGTGATTTGTCAAAACACTCAATGCATCATTTCTCTAGAATTCCAAATTACTGTTACGATTTCTGAAAATGAAATTAGAAAGCTTGAGAACTATTCTAGGTAACGATGGTATCGTTACTGATCCTTCACTTAATAGCGCATACACAGTTGACTGGACCAGAAGATACAAAGGATATACTCCCGCCGTCCTGTTGCCGAGAACCACAGGACAAGTATCTCAGATAGTGAAATGGTGCTATGAAAATGCTATTGCTCTAGTCCCTCAAGGAGGAAACACAGGGATGGTCGGAGGCGCCACACCAGTAAATGGAGAATTAGTTCTATCCCTCAAGAGAATGACAGCCATCGAAGAGGTAGACGACGCTACAGGGCAAATAGTTACTCAAGCAGGGGCAACACTAGGTGATGTCCAGCAGGCAGCTTCTCAGCTTGGATGGAAATATGGGGTTGATTTAAGTGCAAGAGATTCTGCTTCTATAGGCGGAACTATAGCCACTAATGCTGGAGGGTCGCAGGTACTTCGGTATGGAAACACTCGCGAACAGGTCCTAAGCTTAGAAGCTGTTTCAGGAACTGGAGACGTCATAGGAGACCTTCGCGGGCTTCCAAAAGATAATACGGGGTATCATCTCCCAGGATTACTCTGTGGCAGTGAGGGAACTCTCGCCGTCGTGACAAGAGCTCGACTTCGTCTGGTGAAACCCCCTGAAGAAGAGCTATCAATTCTGCTCGGATTTCGATCCCTCAACGAAGCTTTGGAGATTGTCGAAGAGATAAGAAAGTCCCTCGATGATGTTCAAGCATGTGAAATATTTTTCCATAATGGGCTAAGCCTTGTTTGCGAAAGATTCGAAATAATTCCACCTTGGAATGAGCAGTTAGCTGCCTATTTGCTAGTTGATATCGGCGGACAAGCAGGCTTAGAAGAAAGAATTAGCAATAGCCCGCTATCAGCTTTCTTTAACGCATCACATTTTGTCGCATACGGCAACGACAGTCAGAGTAGAAAAAAACTATGGCAGTATAGGGACCTTCATACCGAGGCGATCTCGGCAGCCGGAGTTCCGCACAAGTTAGATGTTTCACTCCCACACGGAAAATTAAATGAATTCTGCAACAATGTTCAAGAAGTCATCAATGCAATCGATGATCAGACTCAATCGTTTCTATTTGGCCATGCCGGAGATGGGAATATTCATGTAAACATTCTGGGTCCTGATCCCGAAGACTTGGAGGTGGATATAGCTGTATTGAAATATGTTGCGTCGCTGGGAGGCAGCATATCCGCAGAGCATGGAATAGGTCGAGCTAAAGCACACCATCTCTACCTCAACAGAACACCGACAGAAATCAATATCTTTCAAGAGATAAAATCAATATTTGACCCTGCTGGCATCCTAAATCCAGGAACAATTTTCCCTCAACAAGAGATATGATCTCAATCTCTTGAAATAAATCCCTCGCTATCCATTGAGTAACAGTAGATAATAGGAATAATAGAGGTAATCCAGTTTTTATTGGAAGACGATCCCAAACCTATTGAGACGAAACGGGGGAAGAGATATGGGTAGACAAATCGAAATTTGCCCTTCAATCCTTCCTGCTGATTTCAGCAGGTTAGGCGAAGAACTGAAAATGTTAGAAGAAGCTGGAGCGGATCGAATCCACTGGGATGTAATGGATGGAAACTTTGTTCCGAACCTCACTATCGGTCCCGACGTTGTTTCCTCTTGCAGGAAATCCATTGAGATACCCTTTGAAGCCCACCTAATGGTAGAGGACCCTGACCTCCTAGCCCCCATGTATATAGAAGCGGGGTGTGAATTGATTATGCTTCATGTGGAATCAACTAAACACCTCGACCGGTCACTAAATAGAATTCTAGAACTTGGAGCAAAAGCCGGAGTTACGTTGAATCCAGCTACCCCAGTAGAAAATGTCAAACATGTCCTACATCTCGTTGATCAAATCCTTATCATGTCAGTAAATCCGGGCTTTGGAGGCCAAAAATATCTCCCGTCTCAAGAAACAAAAATAGAAAGAGTCAAGTCATGGACTTTAGAACAAGGTTCTGAAATCGACATTGAGGTCGACGGAGGTATTTCCGCATCCACAATCGCTCAAGCTACTTGTGCTGGAGCGAACGTATTTGTCGCTGGGAGTGCTATTTTCTCTCACCCTGATGGCCCACAAACCGCCATTGCGGAACTACGTGAGACCGCTGCATCAGGAAAGTGAAATCTCAAAAGCTATCTACATTCGTAGCGTTCATTCTTCTGCTTGCCTTATCAACTTCCTGCTCAAACGACATATCCGAAGGACCGGCATCAGATTTCTGCAATAAGCTACAAATCTTGGCAGGCCCCGATTCGGCTCTAACAAACCTCACTTTAGATAACTCTCAACTCGTCAACCAAACGATAGCTGACCTTCTCGAACTAGCCTCCGAAGCCCCATCAAGTATCTCAAAAGAAACACAAGCAGTAGCTTTCTTATATGAAGATATTCTCTCGAAAATAGTTTCTGTCTCCCCGAGCCAACGAACAACCGAACTAAGAAAATTTCAGGCAGAACTTGATGAGGTCACAACATCTGCCCGTGCTCTCGAACTCTATGGGGAAACAGAGTGCGGCCTAAATTTTATATCACCGTTTGAAACGAGCAACACTACAGTTCCTCAAGCAAATGAAGACTAATACTGAATTCACCAATAGTTAGTTCACTTCACCTCTGCTGGTAATCACGTGATCAACGATTCCATATTCTTTTGCTTCTTCAGCTGTGAACCACCGATCTCGATCTGAGTCTGCTTGCACCTGTTCAACATCTTGGCCAGTGTGTCCGGCAATCAGTTCAGCCATTAATCTTTTAATGTAGTTGAGTTGTTCAGCTTGTATTGCAATATCTGAAGCCTGACCTTGAATACCGCCAGAGGGCTGGTGCATCATTATGCGAGCATGTTTAAGCGAGTATCGTTTCCCTGGAGCTCCTGCCCCAAGAAGAAATTGCCCCATAGAAGCACCTAAACCTAAGCAGATTGTTGCAACGTCAGGTTTAATAAATTGCATAGTGTCATAGATCGCCATACCAGCAGTCACAGACCCCCCAGGAGAGTTAATATATAGCCAAATGTCTTGATCTGGATTTTCTCCTTCAAGGTAAAGCAATTGCGCTGTGATTGATTTCGCTATGTCATCATCCACAGTGTCCCATAGCATTACGATGCGATTCTTTAATAACTGTGAATAAACGTCAAACTGGCCTGGCATCTGTGATCCTCTATCTGAAGCGAAAGGTTTTGTAGGAAGGGACATATTTTCTGAGCTCCTCAGATCTAATTTCGACTTGGTCTCGGTTAGGCCGATTCCACCATTACGACGCTTCTAGCGTAGCCGCATACAAAGAAAAATCTTCACGACATTGCCTAAGATAATATTCTTTTGTGCGCCGGGTGGGACTTGAACCCACACATCCTAATGGACACAGGGACCTAAACCCTGCGCGTCTGCCAATTCCGCCACCGGCGCAGCATG
>PBPU01000054.1 GCA_002724825.1 Acidimicrobiaceae bacterium | reverse complement strand
AGGCTTACTTGGCCTTCCTCGGACCCGATAAGGTCGCATATGGGCGAGTTCCACGATTCAAACATCGCCGACATGCGATATGTTTTCGGCCTTCCGCTTATAGTGGGGGTAATTACTTTTCTCCCATGGGTCGTGTCCCCAGAGGACCCGCTAGATAGCAAAAACTTGCCCGGGTTGATAACTATCTTTATTGCGCCGCTCATTGTGTTCTCCTTGACAAGCATGTTCTCGAAACTATCTACGACTGTTTCTGATGGGAAGATCAGTCTTGTCTTTAAATACGGATTTCCGAAGAAAGAAATCTTGTTCAGTGAGATCAAGTCAGCTGAGCTGCAGAAAGTGACAAATTGGTGGGGGTCTGGAGTAAAAATAATGCGTCATGGGTCAATGTGGCGGGCGTGGGGAAACACTGCCATTGCCATACAGAAGCATGATGGGAGAAGGATCGTCATAGGGTCCGATAACCCTGATGAACTTTTGCAAGCTATCCGATCTGGTTTAGGGAATTAGTCCTGAGTTTGGGTTCGAGCCTCGGACCACGTTTTTCCTTTCTCAACGTTGACGTCGCGAGGCAGTCCTAAAACATGTTCGGCAACGATGTTGCGTTGCACTGCCCATGTTCCCCCTCCGATGGTTAATGCAGGCGAAAAGATAAAGCCGTAATACCAGATCGGGTCGACGGCGGAGAAGTACCTTGTCGAGAAATGATTTTGTGTCACTCCGGTTCGCATTTTTCTTGGAACAGTTCCCGTTGGTCCGGCTCCTTCAATCATTGTGGCAGGGCCGACTATTTCTTGGGCCAGCTCGAGGGTGTTCTGCCCATGCTCATCGGCCATTAGTTTCTGTATAGAAGCTTCAGGGCCAGGATGTTTACCAGCTAACCGGGCGGTAAGCGTTCGGAGCAGATTCAACCGAAGTACTTCTGCTTCGCAATGTAATCCGGCGAGCTTTTGTCGCATAACAGGGTCCTGTGATCCGCCGTTCTCACGCACCAGATCAAGAAGGAGCTTCGCTGAGGGTCCCGCTCCCCAGAGGGAGCCGGCAGAAGAAAGAGACACGCGTTCATTCGCGAGAGTGACCTTCGCCAGTCGCCAGCCATCACCCTCTTCGCCGACACGGAGATCGGCGGGAAGTCGTACATTATCAAAAAAGACTTGATTGAAGCTGTGAGCTGTCGTCATGTCAATGATCGGTGTCATAGTTATACCGGGAAGGTCCATTGGACAGATGAAATAGGAAATGCCCTTATGTTTCGGGACGTGAGGGTCAGTTCTCGCGATAAGTATCCCATACCGTGAATGATGAGCTCCGCTCGACCAGATTTTTGAACCGTTCACTGTATATTCATCGCCATCTCTTACTGCGCGAGTCGACAGATTCGCGAGATCTGACCCTGAATCAGGTTCGCTAAAGAGCTGACACCAGATATCTTCAGCTGTGAGCAACCTCGGGAGATACTTTTGTTTCTGTTCTTCTGTGCCAGCCTCCAAAATGGTAGGGCCGGCCCAGCCTATCCCTATTGGATTGGGGGGAAGGCCAATCTTGGCTTTACGTAATTCATCTGCGATGATGATCTGCAGCATTGGTTCAGCTTCTAATCCGTATGGGCGTGGCCAATGGGGAACAACATATCCGGCGTCAACGAGATCCTGAGCTGAAGGGTTCGGATTATTTTCAATCCATGAGCGTACCGCAAGACGACGAGGGTCATCATCGGGTGGAAAGTCAAAATCCATCATCACTCCATCAGCAGACAAACAAAAATTTGGTTGTGGTGCGAAGCCTAGCGGGTTTCATGAAGGCTAGGAACCCATCTGACGGGAAGAAATAGCGAGAATAGTATTTGCCCTGTTAGTTTGGAACGAGGAGAACATTTATGAATCCCGTGCAATATCAGGNCGAAGATGGCGTCGCTACAATCACCCTCGCCGATGAAGAAAACAAGAATGCCCTTGGCCAATCTCTTACCGCCGGATTATTTGAATCGTTGACTTCAGCGAACGAAGATCCCGACGTTAGGGTGATCACGCTTACTCATTCCGGAACGGTCTTCTGCGCTGGTGCGAANCTGAAAGAACGATCAGCTGGAACAGGGGCGCCAGATATGGGGTCGATCGGTTTCGATAAGGCCCTTTCATTGATCCAAACTGGGCCGAAACCCGTAGTTGCCCGAATTACTGGGGCAGCAATGGGAGGCGGNGTTGGCCTCGCCGCTGCAGCAGATATCTCAATCGCGACGGAAAATGCAAAGTTTGGATTTACGGAAGTGAGACTTGGAGTAGCTCCAGCAGTTATTTCAGTGGTGTGTCTTNCGAAAATGCGACGAGGAGAAGCAATGGAAGCTTTTCTGCGCGGCAACCGCTTCACAGGAAAGGAAGCAGCCGAGCTGGGAATTATTTCCCGAGCAGTACCTGAAAAAGACATAGATGCTGCTGTTCAGGAAGTCATCAACGACCTTCTACGTGGCGGCCCTATGGCTCTTGGCGCAGCAAAACGACTCGTAAACGAAATACCCCGAATGACGCAAGAAGAAGCATTTGCTTGGGCNTCAAAATTCTCAGCCGAACTCTTCGCTTCTGATGAAGCTTCCGAAGGCATGGAGGCTTTCCTGCAGAGAAGAAATGCCAGTTGGGTTCCTGAAAACTGAATTCAAACGGNTCTTGTATTTGCTTGCAGGTATCTCATGTGAAATTCTAGTGACTGCGAAANGAGGCTCTAGGAGATACCAAAAAATATCGGAGGAAAGAACATTATGGAAGATCGTTGGATAACTGATTGGGAACCAAGCAAACGTTTCCCCCTGTATACANGAGCAAACTCGGGAGAGATCCTTCCAAATCCTATTAGCCCTCTCGGCTGGGATCTTGTTTGGGAAACAGGAGTCTCGAAAGGCTGGGCTGATGGTTGTCACCGTTGGGGAACATTCACCCCAGATGAAACCGACCCAGATCGACCTGATTATGTTTCCTGTTTCGGCGGGTATGTGTATCTGAATGCTGGTCTGATTCGCCTACAAGGCGTTCGATCCCCTGGCATGTCTGCTGAAGCAATGGATGCAGCTTTTCTAGGAAATCACCCTGACGTACCTCCGTATGTTCCTCAAGAAGGTGACGAACGGCCGGATTTAACTGCAAAAATAGAAGAAACATCTGCTTGGGTCGTGGGTTTGGAAGAACTTCCTGATGAGCTGACGGAAGATCGGGAAAAAATCCTATCTATTCGAGCTGCTAGGCCAGATCTGGAATCGATGTCGGATCTTGAATTAGTAGANCGTGCTCGATCAATGACTCCAGTAGTTCGGGAATTCTTCGAACCCTACTATGTCTATGGAACAGCATCTGCTACTGGGCCGACAATACTGGGTGAACTTTGTGGAGAAATAGATCCTTCTCTTNCTGGAAGGTTGATATCTGGGCTTGGAGGTATTGACTCTGCTCCTCCGTCATATGGGATGTGGGAACTTTCNCGTCAGGTAAATGAATCCTCTGACCTCACCGATGCGTTTAATGAAGGAATAGCTGGTCTTCAAAACCGTTTAGCAATGTCAGCTGATGGTGAGAAATTCCTCAGTGATCTTTCTTTATTTGTAAGTGAACACGGTGCCCGAGGTCCATACGAGTGGGACGCTGCGTCAGAAACGTGGGAAGTTAAACCGGAAAGTGTTCTTGCTGCAATTGACGCTATGCGCCATGCTGACGAAACGCTATCACCAGCAAACCGACATGCCGCAGCGGTAGCTGATAGAGAAGCTGCNGAAGCGGAAGTCCGGGCAATCTTTGATGGCAATGAAGAAGCANTGGGAGCACTTGAGTTGGGTTTACGTACAGCTCGGGTACTTGTCCCCGGCAGGGAGAGAACCAAACTCACGGCGATGATGACAATNCATGAAATTCGATTGCCGATATATGAACTNGGCCGCCGAATGACAGAGCGTGGCGCTCTAGATACACCGCGCGATATTTGGCTAGTTCGCAACGNCGAACTTGAAGACTTTATTGATAATCCGGAAGCTATGACTCAGGTGATTCGGGAGCGTGGAACAGAATTTAGAGCCCTATCGGATATACAGGACCCCTTTATCATCAATGGTGAAGTACCTCCGCTTAGTGAATGGGCTCTACGTGAAAGTTCAGCCGAGCCTGCTGAAGCAGGTGAAGAATTAGCGGGAGTCCCTGGAAGCCCTGGAGTAGTAACTGGAAGGGCTCGGGTTGTCACCGATCCAGGTGATCCGCGCGGACTTGAACCAGGAGAAATTCTCGTNGCCCCAATAACTGATCCATCTTGGACACCGCTATTTATTCCAGCTGCAGGTGTTGTTGTGGAAGTAGGTGCTCCGTTAAGTCATTCAGTAATTGTGAGTCGTGAGTTCGGCATACCCTGTGTTACCGGANTCCTCGATGCTGTATCAAAAATCACCGATGGTGCAATCATCAGCATCAATGGCAGCACNGGAACCGTAACTATCGCTGAGTTACCAGAATAAATCTNCGTTTAAAGATTTATACCTTTAGCAGCTACTGGTGAAGCAATATTAATAGTTGGCGGTGCTGTGAGTAGAGCTCCTAAAGCAGCCATTGCAGCTTTCATGCCTTCGCCTTGCCCATGCACTCCTAAAGCTTCATCATTTTCATACAGTTCAAAGAACCAATAAACGCCCTCTTCAGCAGAGTCCTTATGGGCAGAGTATATTTCCAGCCCCGCTTCTTCCGCTGCAGCTTTGCAGGTATTNTCCAACGCTGCTTCGACTTCATCTGCTTGTTCAGGGTTAGTTTGTAATTTTGCTATTAACGATACTTTTNTCATAAATTCATCGTAGGGCAGCTAGCTAGATTTTACGAGTTGAGCGAAGTGACCAATGATTTAGAAATCTGGACCGGTCGTCTTCACAACTATCCTATGATGCCTGTATGCGCAAAAACCTAGGACCTCTGGGACAAATAGGATACGTCGTTTCTGNCCTGAAGGAATCCGCTATGGAATGGGTTGATAAAACCGGTATTGGCCCTTGGTATGTTGCTGAACATGTTCCTCTCGATTATTTNCGGCACCGAGGTGTACAAAGCGATGTAAAGATAGGTATAGCTACGGCCTTCACCGGTTCATTAGAAATTGAATTAATTGTCCAGCACAATGATTCCCCTTCGGACTATAACGACGCTTTGNATCGTGCTGAATCGGGTGTCCACCATATCTGTTTTTTCCCCCAGGATTACGATCGAGCATTGAGTTCACTACTGGCAGAGGATTTAGAGGTTCTTCAGGAGGGAGCAATTCACGGGATTCGGTTTATCTATCTGGTCGACCCAGTGAGTGGAGTTATAGAGATGGCTGATCTCCCCGACGNTGCTCGCCAAAGACGCNCACTTCGTATGGCCGAAGCAGCCGAATGGGATGGGAAAGACCCCATTAGAGGCCGGTAACACGAAGTTAAGGTTCTAGAGTCCGTCCAAGCAACGCAAATAATCTGGCGCTAGCCGAGTTATCTACAGGTTCAACTGGCGCAGAAAAGTGTTCGGAATCAGAGAGGAAATCAAATAAAGGAAGCCAGAAACCTAGAAGCCATTCAGCAGTTTCTTCTTCGGTTTCGTAAGGAACCGATAGGGCCTGAGATAAATCCCACCCGTGGACGACATTATCAGTAATTCTAGCTCCCAGAAGACGCTCAAGTGTAAGGTCCATTGTCGGATGCGGCACCCGCGTATCTAACGGGGTCTGCTGAACTAATCCTATTGCCTTTAACGCTGTCCCTCTCCAAGTAGACATGGGATCAGGGCCGAGAATATTTGCACTTAGATCAGGATCTACAAATATTTCACTCTCTAATAAATTCGCTACNTGCACTTCACCGGATACGACATGCACAACCAGCATTTGTATATTCCAATCCGTACATGGGGTTGGATTTTCCCATGCATCGATAGGAACATTTGAGAGCACCTCTCCAAAAGCTGCAACAGACCGAGTGTACAAATCAACGATATTCTCGGACTTCATTCCCACTCAATCGTTCCGGGTGGTTTCGATGTTATGTCGTATGTAACTCGATTAATGCCATCAACTTCATTAATAATTCGACTACTCATTGATTCCAATACCTCGTAGGGGATCCGAGCCCAATCGGCGGTCATTGCGTCTTCGCTAGTTACTGCCCGGATTACACATGGAAATCCGTACGTTCGTTCATCCCCCATCACTCCAACAGANCGNATGTCTGGTAGCACGGCGAACGACTGCCAAATTTCTCGCTCTAATCCAGCTTTNTTTAATTCATCGCGGACAATGAAATCNGCTTCTTGAAGGATCGAGACTTTCTCTGGGGTTACTTCGCCAATTATTCGGACCCCCAAACCCGGTCCAGGGAAAGGCTGACGCCAGACAATTTCCTCAGGTAGACCTAGTTCGGTTCCCACACTCCGTACTTCGTCCTTGAAGAGATCCCGGAGAGGTTCAACGAGTTCAAAGTCCATATCTTCAGGTAAGCCTCCAACATTATGGTGACTTTTAATTGTTGCTGCATGTTTACTACCGGATTCAATAACATCAGGGTATAAGGTTCCTTGCACAAGGAACCCTGCATCCTCTATCCCACCTGATACTCGTTCAAAAATGCGGATGAAAAGTTCCCCAATAGCTTTTCTCTTTGTCTCTGGCTCTGTAATGCCATCTAGAGCTGTGAAGAACTCTTCAGCTGCTTTAACATGAATGAGTTCAATTCCTTGAGTCTTTTGAAAGGTTTCCACGACCTGTTCGCCCTCATTTTTACGCATTAGTCCGGTATCAACAAAGACACAGGTAAGTTGATGCCCTATTGCCTTATGGACCAGTGCCGCAGCTACTGCAGAATCCACACCTCCCGACAAGCCACATATAGCTCTCCCTTTGCCAACTTGAGATCTAATCGCTGCGACTTGATCTTCAATGACATTGGACATAGTCCATGTCCGGTCTATTCCGGCGAGATCCAACCATCTTTCAATGGTTTGTTGACCGTATGGGGTATGTGAAACTTCAGGATGATATTGAACAGCGAAGATACGATCGTTTTCAAAGGATGCAGCTGGGGCATTTTTTGTTGAAGCGGTGATGGCAAAACCTTCCGGGACTTCAGTTATACAGTCAAAATGACTCATCCAAACATCCTGTTCTGTAGGTTGGCCGTCAAGGAGGCTCCCTCCCGTGACCTGCAGAGACGTTCTTCCATATTCTCCTGCTTCGAATTGGCTGACGGTACCTCCAAGTTGCTGTGCTATAAGCTGTGCCCCATAACAAATTCCTAGGATTGGAATATCAAGTTCATAGATGGCTGGATCAATTTGGGGAGCTCCATCGATACGTACTGATTTTGGGCCGCCGCTGAAAATTATTCCCGCTGGGTGAAGGCCGGCAACCTCTTTAGCTGTTAAGTCATTAGAAACGATTTCGCTATAGACATTTGCTTCCCTCACCCGTCTCGCGATCAATTGGGCGTACTGCGCTCCGAAATCTACAACAAGAACAGTGGGATTGGTTTTAGTCACAGAACACCTTTACGTATTAGGGAACTGATTCTAATCAGAAATATTAAAAACGCTCAGCCCATTCCGATACCTTGCTGTTTTTGCAGGTATTTTCCTTCAGTTTGGAGTGCTGGTGCAACCATNATNTCNGCTTTCTGGAATTCCTTCAGAGTTTGGTAACCGCATGTCGCCATCGANTTTTTNAGCGCTCCGAAGAGGTTCATNCGNCCATCATTNTGGGTTGCGGGTCCAAGGAGAATTTCTTCGAGGGTCCCTCGTTGCTGGGTTTCTACCCGTGCTCCGCGTGGAAGGGTCGGATGGAAGGTCGCCATCCCCCAATGAAACCCTTGACCGGGGGCTTCATGAGCTGCAGCTAGCGGTGAGCCGATCATCACGGCATCTGCTCCGCATACAATTGCTTTAGCAATATCTCCGCCCGTCGCCATTCCTCCATCGGCGATGACATGGACATAAACTCCTGTTTCATCAAGATGGCGGATGCGCGCAGCACGGGCGTCAGCAATTGCGGTGGCTTGCGGGACGCCTATGCCAAGTACACCACGAGTAGTGCACGCATGACCAGGTCCGACACCAACCAAAACACCTGCGGCACCTGTTCTCATTAGATGAAGGGCCGCTTCATAAGATGCACATCCTCCGACAATGACAGGAATTGGGAGTTCGCGGACGAATGACTTGAGATTGAGTGGATCCTTTGTTTTGGAAACATGTTCGGCTGTTACTACCGTTCCTTGAATGACGAGAAGGTCAAGTTCACTGGAAAGGATTTGTTGTGCCATTGCTTCAGTGTTCCCCGGTGTTACTGATGCACATGAGATGACTCCGCTTTCGTTAATTTCTGCAATTCGTTGAGGGATAAGTTCAGGCTTTATCGGCTCCTGATATATTTCTTGCATCCGGTTTGTCGCTTTTTCTGGAGGCAGTTTGGCGATTTCTGCAAGTACGGCTGAAGGATCTTCGTATCTCGTCCATAGTCCTTCTAGGTTCAGAACACCGACACCTCCAAGACGACCCATTTCAATAGCGGTAGCTGGACTCACTACTCCGTCCATAGCCGCCGCCATCACAGGAAGACCTAGTGTGAACGCATCAATTTCCCATTGGATATCAACATCTTCCGGATCTCTTGTTCGCCTACTGGGCACAACAGCGATGTCGTCAAACCCATAGGCTCTCCGACCAGATTTACCGAGACCCACCTCTACTTCAGCCATAGATCCGTTCCTTAAATTCGGGTGATTGGCCTATCTTAGTCAAACTGCTAGCGGACAGAATGAATCTGAGTACTTTGTTTAGACCAGCAGATGACTAAAGTCAGAATCACTTCGTTTGATCTATGGAGAGTAGGACAAGAAGGAATTGTCGCAGCATTGACGCTGTGGCACCCCAGACAGTATCCCCGATAAGTTCAAAGAAGTACACGGGGCGCGATCTCCCATCCTGCCATTGCCAAACCTCTTCCCTGTAAATATTGGGGTCGAGAAGTTCGGTCAAAGGTATATCGATTATTTCTTCGACTTCCATGGCGTTGGCTTCAAGTGCAGGAACGGTATCAAGTATCCCTACAAATGGAGTTACAAGAGAGTTACTACCAACAGTTACGAAGCTATCAAGAGTCCCTACAAGCCTCGGAAGTTCAGGGTCGAGCCCTATTTCTTCATGAGCTTCACGAATAGCGGTTGCCCATAGATCTTGGTCTTCAGGTTCTTGATTACCGCCAGGGAAACTTACCTCATGGGTGTGGTGTTTCATCATTGCAGATCTTCTGGTCAAAATAAGATGCAAGCTATTTTGAGCCGAACAATAAATTGGAATGAGAACAGCTGAACGCCTTCGCTCCTTCGTTTGATCACTAAGGGTTCGAGAGTTATACCCCGAGATTGCGCTTTCTAAGACATCTAGTGTGAAGTCTCTATGTTCCTCCATCCCCCCCCAAGGTGCTGGCGCACCTAGATGCCAAGATTCAGGACGAGGAATTTTTTGAGACCCACCTCTGCCTTCTTCCACTGACCCAGTTTATTTCTCTTCGATAAGTTGCTCTAAAAGCTCTGGGAGACCCCCAGTTTTAAGATTACTTATAACTCTTCCTGGAGGTGTCTCTCCCCGCTCCCATTCCATCCACTGATCGAGGAGTTTCTGAGGGTTAGGTTTTGGTTTCTTATCCATGTGTCGCGAGGGTACACATGTTTTCTTCATTTGCGGTGTTTCTACAAGATTGATGACTTTTAAACTTAACAAAACGAAAAAGAGAGCCGGAAAACCGGCTCTCTTTAGCGTTTCCTTATGGACCGCTTACATCATGCCGCCCATACCGCCCATACCGCCCATTGGGTCACCAGCGGGCATTGGTGGTTCTGGTTCTGGTTTGTCAGCAACGAGAGCTTCTGTTGTTAGCAACAAGCTAGCAATAGAAGCCGCATTTTGGAGAGCTGCTCTTGTCACTTTTGCAGGGTCTATAACTCCTGCTTCAACAAGGTCTTCATGCTCGCCTTTTGCTGCATTGAAACCGACGTTTCCAGAGGCATCTTCGACCTCTCGAACAATGATTGATCCTTCGTATCCTGCATTCTCTGCAATGAGCTTTGCTGGAGCAGCTAAAGCTGTTGAAACCATTCTTGCACCTGTGGCTTCATCTCCTTTGAGCTCTTCTCCTGCTGCATCAACTGCAGATCGAGCTCTGAGGAGCGCTGTTCCACCTCCGGCAACAACACCTTCTTCAATAGCAGCGCGTGTAGCGGAAAGAGCATCTTCGATACGGTGCTTCTTTTCTTTGAGCTCAACTTCAGTTGCGGCGCCAACTTGAACAACGGCAACTCCACCGCTGAGTTTTGCTAGACGTTCCTGAAGCTTTTCGCGATCCCAATCAGAATCTGTGTTGTCAATCTCCGCTTTGATTTGAGCAATACGGCCATCAACATCGTCGCGTGTTCCGGATCCTTCAATAATAGTGGTGTTATCTTTGGTTATAACGACCTTTCGGGCTGTGCCGAGGAGATCAAGGGTAACACCGTCAAGCTTAAGGCCTACTTCCTCAGCGATAACTTGTCCGCCACTGAGAATTGCCATGTCCTGTAGCATTGCTTTCCTGCGTTCACCGAACCCAGGTGCTTTGACTGCGACAGAATTAAACGTTCCTCGGATCTTATTAACGACAAGCGTAGCTAGAGCCTCGCCTTCAACATCCTCCGCAATGATCAATAAGGGCTTCCCTGATTGCATGACTTTCTCTAGGACAGGAAGAAGTTCTTGAACTGATGAGATCTTTCCTTGAGTTAAGAGAATATAGGGCTCATCAAGTACAGCCTCTTGGCGTTCAGCATCGGTGACAAAATATGGTGAGAGGTAACCTTTATCAAACTGCATGCCTTCTGTGAAGTCGAGATCCATACCGAATGTATTGGACTCCTCTACAGTTACAACCCCATCTTTACCCACCTTGTCAATAG
>PBPU01000053.1 GCA_002724825.1 Acidimicrobiaceae bacterium | reverse complement strand
TGGATTTCCTAGATGGTTTCTTTGAACTATTGTCAGAGGATGAAATCAATAATTCTTGTGCATGGGGCGTGGCATGGATCTTGGTGCTGGGAGCTTGTAGAATCTCGAATGGTTAAAGATGGGTACAAGGTTTTAAGCGTCGATTTGCCATTTACTGGGCTTGACGATGATGCAGCTTTCTTATCAAATATCTTAGACAGCGTTGATGGCGAGATAGTCCTTCTCGGACACAGTTACGGAGGAATGGTTATCTCTAAAGCGGCGGTAGGAAGATACAACATTTCACATCTTGTTTATTTGTGCGCCATTCTTTTGAAAGAAGGTGATTCGATGGGTGGATCATCTGAGTCCTCTCAGGAGTCCAAAATCAAAATAGATGTGGATGAGAACCTGTCCTCAATTGTAAAAAGAGATGCTGTCATACCAGCTTTTTATGAGGATGTGGATCTTCAATTAGCTCAAGATGCGCTAGGTCGTCTTCGCCCATTCCCTATCCATTCTGTAAATACCGGTATCGGGGAGGCATGGCGTGATCATCCAACAACATATGTCGTGTGTAAGGATGATGCTGCGATACCTCCAGATGTTCAACGTAGAATGTCCGGACTCGCAGACAGAGTCTTGGAGTGGGACTGCGGCCATTCACCGTTTTTGAGTAACCCTGAGCTTGTATGTGGGCTTCTACAAGAGCTGGCTGGTTAGCAGAGTGGAATAGAGGCTTTTTAAAGATTACACGTCATCACGGAATAGTTTAGAGTCGAATTCTGCTCCACTTCTGAGAAGCGCTGCTTTCCATGAAGGGCTGAACCGTAAAGCCCATCTGAGACTGCGAACTAGAACTTTCCCAGCCTGCAAATTAAGTGAAGAAGCTTTTAAACCTAGCGTTTTCCTAAGCGGAGGTTCTACCGTTGTTGCCGCAGCGCGTTGAAGAACTCGATAGCCCAAGAGTTCGGCACGCCCCAAAGGTGGGTCTTTTAAAAATTCTATAGCTTCACGCATTGCTTCTGATTCAGCTATGTCTGGGTGCGTTGCAATCCATGTTTTCAGTTCCATAGCTGTCTTAGGTAATGCAGATGCTCCCATCTTCTCCCCGATGATTGACTGCTCCTCAACAAATCTATCTGCCTCTTCCTCCGTCGTGGGCCGTTTGAATACTTGGAAAGCGTGGAGGAAAGAGTCAGTTAGTGTGTTATGAACCCAGGCCCCATACTCAGGACTATTAGCGCTGTAAGGTCGGCCACGCTCGGAAACTCCAGAGACTCCGGCATGGGCTCGTCGAACCATTTCTACTGCATGATCCGTTTCAGGAATTGCCCCATAAGTCATCGACGTAACATAAAAGGCAGTTCTACTTAAACGACCCAAAGGGTCTTCTCGATACGCTGAATGTTCTGCTACACCTGCAGCTACTTCAGGGTGTGCAGCTTGGATGAGCAAGGCGCGTATTCCCCCAACAAAGCTTGAAACATCGCCCAGTACTTCCCAGCTGATCGAATCTGGCCCGAACAGCCCATGGTCTCCTCTATACTGATCAGTGTGCTCCAAGGGCTTTTCACTATGTGAAAAGAGGTCAACAACTTTTGCAGTAACTCTTGTTTTCAGACCCATAAGGCTCCTAACGGCTCCTCTCCGACGCTACTGTATGGTCGGTTGCTTAGACTAGGCATAGAAAATTTACAGATCAAGAGATGTCACGTAAGTCACGTTTAAGTTCTCTAATTTCATCCCTTAATCTTGCAGCATATTCAAATCTGAGTTCGCCCGCTGCAGTGTTCATTTCATCTTCCAAGGTCAAAATTAGACGTTGAAGTTGTGCTTCTGGCATTTCTCTCGAATCCTCTACGATTCTTCGTTGACTATCCATGTTTCTCGAACGTTTGTTTGAACCAGGGACAGGAGCTTTAGAGGTTTCTGGACGAATCATGGCAAGGATATCGGTAACAGCTTTGCGAATTGTTTGTGGATCTATTCCATGTTTCTGGTTGTGGTCAATTTGGATTTTTCTTCTTCTGTTAGTTTCAGATATTGCCCTCTGCATGGAATCGGTTACTTGATCGGCATACATCACAACCTCGCCTTCTACGTTTCGCGCCGCTCTACCTATAGTCTGCACTAACGATGTTTCACTTCTAAGAAAACCCTCTTTATCTGCATCTAATATCGCAACTAGCGACACTTCAGGAAGGTCAAGCCCCTCACGGAGCAAGTTGATTCCTACAAGCACATCGAACTCGCCTAATCGAAGATCTCGAAGTATCTCAATGCGCTCAAGCGTATCGATATCGCTATGAAGGTATCGAACTCGAATTCCGACTTCGAGAAGATAGTCTGTGAGATCTTCAGACATTTTCTTTGTCAAGGTTGTGACTAATACTCGTTCGCCCCTTGAGATCCTTACATTAATCAAACCGATCAGATCGTCTATTTGACCAGATGTCGGCTTTACGATGACTTCAGGGTCAACCAATCCTGTCGGCCTAATGATCTGCTCTACTATTTGTTCAGAAACTTCTAATTCATGCTTTCCAGGTGTAGCGGATAGAAACACAACCTGATTTAAGCGTTCCATAATTTCTTCGAATTGAAGAGGTCGATTATCTGCGGCAGATGGAAGGCGGAACCCATGTTCAATGAGAGTTTCTTTTCGACTACGGTCACCGGCGTATTGTCCGTGAAGTTGGGGGACGGCTACATGAGATTCATCGACAACGCACAGAAAATCATCAGGGAAATAGTCAAGCAAAGTATAAGGAGGGTCACCATATGTGCGGCCATCGATATGCATGGAATAATTCTCGATTCCACTGCAAAATCCAACTTCCCCCATCATTTCAAGGTCATGCTCTGTTCGCATGCGAAGTCTCTGAGCTTCGAGGAGCTGATCGTTTTCAGTGAACTTCTGGAGTTGGAATTGGAGCTCCTTTTCTATCCCTTTGATTGCTCGATCTAAACGTTCGTCGCTAGCGGCATAATGGGTCGCTGGGAAGATAACAATTTCATCCACTTCAGAAACTTTTTCTCCTGTTAGAGGGTCGACAAATCTAATCCGCTCTACTGTGTCTCCGAAAAATTCTATCCTCACTACGTTCTCTTCATAAGCAGGATGGATCTCTATGGAATCCCCACGTACTCTAAAATTCCCTCGAACAAGGTTCAGGTCATTACGGTCATACTGCATTCCAATTAGCTGCTGCAGAATGCCTCTTTGTTCATATTCTTCGTCGGACCTGACCACAAGCAGCTGTGTCATGTATTCCTGTGGGGACCCCAGTCCGTAAATGCAAGAAACTGATGCAACGATAATCGTATCTCGGCGCGTTAAGAGAGCTGATGTAGATGCGTGCCTGAGCCTGTCTATTTCGTCATTCACGGATGAATCCTTCTCTATGTAGGTGTCACTCGCAGGCATGTATGCTTCAGGTTGGTAGTAGTCGTAGTAACTGACGAAGTATTCGACACGGTTTTGGGGGAAAAACTCTCTAAGTTCGTTTGCGAGTTGCGCAGCTAATGACTTATTTGGAGCTATTACCAAGGTAGGTCGCTGCGTTTTTTCTATGGTCCAAGCGATAGTGGCGCTCTTTCCTGATCCGGTAATCCCTAAAAGAGTCTGGAATCGTTTCCCTTCGATGATGCCTTCAGACAACTTTTGTATAGCCTGCGGTTGATCTCCTGCGGGGTCAAAGTCTGCCTCAACTTTAAACGGAACTCCAGATGAACGTTCTACCATTACTGGATCATAACCAAATCACTCTTCGGAATCGAGCGACGTCATCCACGACCAGCATGAATCTATTTGATGCTCTAATGAATCACTATCCCCATTGTTGTCGATTACATAATCTGCGAATTCAAGCCGCTGCTTGCGGCTTGCTTGCTTATCGATTCTTGCCCACGCATCATCTTCTTTAAATCCACGAAATTTGACGAGCCGAGAGACAGCAATTTCTTCATCACANTCAACTACAATTTTTCCGGTAAAGTCGTTATATTCTTTTCGAGCGAGATTACCTTCAGGTGTCACCAGCAGCGGAATATCTACTAAGACTATATGGCCCTGACGTTTGAAGGCATCTCTTCTCTTTGCCATCTCTTTTCCCACAGCCGGATGGACAATCTTATTTAATTTCTCAAGGTCTGCTGGGTCGGAAAAGGCTATATCAGCAAGTTTTTGCCTATTTAGCTGCCCATCATCGCTTATAATGATTTCACCAAATGCCTGGACGAGATTAGTAAATACTTCGCCGTTTGGTCGCTGTAATTCTCGTACTACTTCNTCAGCGTCGACCAGTTTTGCCCCCCGCGTTTCTAGGGCAGATGCTACGGTTGACTTTCCTGAACCAATACCGCCTGTTATCGCAAATTCAGCCATTTGCAGAAAATGGAGTTACTCAGGTAACTCTTCAGCTACTTCAGCTTCTGTGGGCGCCATCATCCGCGCCTGTTCACTTTGTTCATACGCGGACCACGCTTCATCAAGTTCAGCTGCTGCTTCAGGATCTAACTCAATAGCTGTACCAATGTAGTTTCCTTCGGTGTCATAGTTTTGTTCTCCAAAGTGCTCTTGGTATTCTTCAGCTACGACNCCACCTTCAGCAGCTTGCTTAACTGAAAGACTTATCCTTCTTCTTTCAAGATCTATTTCAATAATTTTGACCCATAGTTCTTCACCAGGAGTCACAACTTGCTCCGGAAGTTCAACATGATGTTCAGACATTTCTGAAATGTGCACTAACCCCTCAATNTTGTCACCAACTTGCACAAAGCTTCCGAAAGGAACCAGCTTNGTAACTCGGCCATAAACAAGTTCACCCACNCGATGACTGTCAGCAAATTCTTTCCAAGGGTCTTTTTGGGTTGCTTTTAATGACAAGCTGATCCGCTCTCGATCAAGGTCCACTTCGAGAACTTCAACATCAACTTCATCTCCAATAGTTACGACTGCCGATGGATGATCTACATGCTGCCATGAGAGTTCAGAAACGTGTATNAGCCCGTCCATACCACCGAGGTCNACGAAAGCACCAAAGTTTACAACTGAAGANATAACGCCCTTTCTTCTCTCACCTGGTTTAAGCAGGTCGAGAAACTCTTCTCTCTGTTCTTTCTGCGTTTCTTCGAGGAATGCTCGTCGGGATAGAACAACGTTATTGCGATTCTTGTCTAGTTCGATTATTTTTGCTTCAAGTTCCATACCTATATATGGCTGTAAATCCCGTACTCTACGAAGCTCGACTAGGGATGCGGGNAGAAAGCCTCGTAACCCAATATCGACTATTAACCCCCCTTTGACTACCTCGATTACGAGTCCCTTAACAATACCGTCGGTTTCTTTCACTCTTTGAACATCACCCCAGGCTTTCTCATACTGCGCCCTCTTTTTGGAAAGAATAAGACGACCTTCCTTGTCTTCCTTCTGGATCACTAAGGCTTCGAGCTGGTCTCCAAGTGAAACTAGTTCACTCGGCGGTACGTCATTTCGAATTGATAATTCTTTTCTGGGGATAACACCTTCGGATTTGAACCCAATATCTAGTAGGACTTCTTCTCTATCAATTTTCACTACGCTACCGGCTACGAGTTGGCCATCTTCTACTTGGACCATAGATGCGTTAAAGGCGTCATCTAATGTTTGACTACCTAAGTCATTCACTGCTATTTCTCGCGGGGTATAGTCTTCTGGCAATAGGTTTGATTCTGTTTCTGTATTAGTATCGGACATTGGGTTTTTTCTCTAGACAATAGGACATGCCGCTGTAGCGACTANGCAGAATNACTGCACTTTGCTAATGAAAAATCAGTAGCTCATTCAGGCTACCAGTAGCTACCGAAGTGGCAACCAAGTTGGAACTAGAAAGAAGATTTATCTTGCGGCGACTAGGAGGATTTCTGGTTCATTAATGGTCAATGAACCTGACCGGTACTTCCCAGGAGACACAGAAGACATCGAGAGGACAGTTAGNCCTGCGCTTTCAGCAAGAAGACGAAGNTCACGTGGCGTNAAGCAACTAGTCAACAGTTCCTTCTCTATTTGTTCNCCTTCTCGGTTCCGTATCTGGGTCACCTCGCTGTTGACCCCTTGCGCTACGAAGAAAGTATCTGAATCCTCCAGATATCTAACTTGGAAGTATGCAGAGAACGCTGTTAGAGCTAATTTCCCNCCGGTAATAAGCGCATCAGCCATCCGGCTTAGGATGACTCCGTCTTGATCTTGTGAAGCGATAGAAGCATTCGGGTCCCCTGCTAAACCAAATGCGCCCTGGCACAGCGAAATAACGGCGTCATACTGATTNTGGAAAGACATTTCNCTAGCATCTACCCGTTCAAACGTTGCTCCTCTAGGAGCTCGTTCATTTGCGATATCTATGAAAGTCTGGCTGATATCAATGCCATGAACTTTGATTCCACGCTTAGCAAAATAGTAGGCATGGCGTCCAGGNCCNCATCCAACATCGAGAAGGCTCATTCCGCTTTCAAGCGCCAGCGCAGAAATAAGATAATCTACTTCTTGTTCGGTCCCTTTTGTGAACGAGTAGTTAAGGTATGCCTCCCCCATATGGTCGGCGAGACCCTCAAACCAATGATCATACATGCGAGTCGATCAATGNCTTNANNTCTTTCTTATTTTGCATCAGCCCAACTTTGGCCTGAGCTAATATTGACTTCAAGCGGTACNAGGAGATTAAAAGCTGCGCCCATTGTATGAATAGTTAAGGACTTAGCTTCAGANATCTCTTCAGAAGGGCACTCCAAAATAACTTCATCATGAACTTGNAGGACTATCCTGCTTTCCAATTTCTTTTCCGCCAATCTCATATCTAGATTCACTAACGCTACTTTAAAGATATCTGCTGCTAAACCTTGAATTCCTGCATTCATTGCCTGACGTTCAGCAGCCTGCCGGATGCGNAAATTATCAGAGGCTAACTCTGGAATACGCCGCCGNCTACCAAACAGTGTTTCCGTATACCCTTTATCGCGAGCTGCCTGTATTGTCTCTTCCATATAGNTTCTCACNGAAGGAAAAGCCGCAAAGTAAGCATCAAGTATCACTGAGGCTTCTTTGTTAGAGATACCTAAACGTTGCGCTAAGCCATACGATTCCATCCCATAGGCGAGCCCGTAACTGACCATTTTNGCCTTTGANCTTTGTTCGGCTGTTACTTCATCTTGAAGGACTCCAAATATTTGTGCGGCTGTCGCTGTATGAATATCCTGCCCTTCAGTAAAGGCCGCTANGAGGCCTGGGTCCTCAGCTAAATGCGCTATGCACCTAAGCTCAATCTGGTTATAATCTGCGACGATGAGGCCCCAACCTTTTGCAGCCACAAAGACTTCACGAAANACTCTGCCGCGTTCANTGCGAACAGGCACATTATGAAGATTTGGTGCATCTGAACTCAACCTCCCTGTCCTAGCTACTGTCTGGTTAAACGTTGCTCGAATTCGATCNCCCTCNCCTACTTCGTTCAGTAGTCCCTCACCATATGTAGACCGAAGTTTTTCGACTTCNCTGTATTCCATGAGCGATTCAATTATCGGGTGATCTCCNTTCATNTTCTCTAAAGTCTGCGCATTTGTGCTATAACCGGTCTTTGTTTTTTTCACNGGTGTAAGCCCNAGATTNTCAAATAAAACAACCTGCAGTTGTTTCGTTGAATTGACATTAAATTCTTCACCTGCCTGATCATAAATAGTTTTCTTAAGTAGCTCAGTCTGATCAACTAATTCATTTCGTAAAGCGGTTAACCTCTCAACATCAACACCTATACCAAGGTGTTCCATTTTCGCTAATACTCCAACAAGAGGTAGCTCTACTTTCATATTCAGTTCGGACAGGTCTTGTTTTTTTAGAGCCTCTACCAGAGGATCGAAGAGCATCCCACAGAGAACTGCTTCTTCAGCAGCAGATTGCGCCGGAAGCGAAAAAGTCCCTGATAGGTCTAACTGTCCTTCAGGAGCCACTTCTGAGGCTTCAAAAGCCACATTCGCATATCTAGCCGCTAATTCATTAACAGAGTAAGAAGCTTCGGCTGGATTAATTAAGTACGCAGCTATTTGGGTGTCAAGAGAAATGCATCTGATATATATTTCCTCTGACAGCATTTCACGGATGACCCGTTTGACGTTATGCCCGATGACGCTTCTCCCATTATCAAAGAAATCTTGAAGGGTCGAACAAAGTTCTTGTTGACTGAAGAATTTCCTAGGTATTGCAAGAACTTTTCCTGCTTCCAAATCCTTAACGATGCAGATGCCATCGAAACTATGTGAGTTTTTCCCAGAGCCCCAAATACCTGAAATGAGCACCTCTTCTTTA
>PBPU01000052.1 GCA_002724825.1 Acidimicrobiaceae bacterium | reverse complement strand
GACCTTCGGGAAGTCCAGAGTGGAGATCTGTGCTTAACGTGTATGGAGCCATTGGATATCGTCCCAACTATTGAGTCAGGTCACATTTTTAAGCTAGGGACAAAATACGCTGAAACATTTGGGGTGAACGTCTTAGATGAAAATGGGAAAAGTCGTACTGTCGTTATGGGCAGTTACGGAATTGGCGTAGAACGAGCGATGGCAACCATCGTCGAAACCCACTTCGACGACAAGGGAATTATATGGCCATTAGCAGTTGCCCCATTCGAAGTTATTGTCACCATAGTCCAGCCAAAGGATGAGGAAAATGTCCGCATCGGCGAACAAATATATGATTCGCTACTGAATCTTGGCATAGAAGTATTNCTTGATGANCGCGACGCTCGCCCAGGGGTGAAATTTGCGGATGCTGAATTAATTGGTGTTCCTTATCGGGTGACGATAGGACCTAAGGGAATAGNCGATGGTGTAGTTGAGTTTGCTCCACGNNCAAGTGGAGAGGCAACNCTAATTCCCATCGAAGAAACCCCTTCATACATTGCTGAAATCATTCAATCAGCAAAATAGTAATTTNGCGGTTCNCTAAAGATGAGATATCGCTAAGTTTCTACTACGCTCTCGGATAAATAANTGAAGGCAATGCATAAGGGGGGACAGTGGANGAAGCATCAACTTCAAATGATGCNGCAAGTATCTCTGCGACCATCCTTGAAGAGGAAGAAGCNCGAAAAGCTGCCTTAGAAGAAGCTACTGCTGAAACNATCTTGCCNGACGACCTACTNCCCGGAGTAGGTGATGANGAAATGTCNTTCAAAGAAGGAGTNCAAAAGGGCGGAGTCTCAATGGCTCTAGTTCTACTCCTCCTATCCATCGTTGAAGAATTTGACCGCGTAGCTATTACAGTACTCGGNCCCGATATCCAAGAAACACTAAATATCTCTGACACGATGCTTCTNGGGTTGGGAAGTTTCGGAGGAGTAGTCCTTGTTCTTTCAACTATTCCCTTTGCCTGGTTAGCGGATAGNTACCGNAGAGTGGGTGTTCTTTCAATCGCAACNGGATTATGGGCAGGTCTTGTAGCCTTCACAGGTGCAGTACAAAACGCCTTCCAACTAGCAATAGGGCGAGCAGGAACCGGATTAGGAGCAGGAGCAAAAATCCCAATCTCCCCTTCACTAATCGCCGATCAGTACCCAATAGCTATCCGTGCAAGAATCTTCGCCGCTGAAGCCTTAGGGCGACCAGTAGGTCAAGTAATCGGACCTTTTATAGCTGGAGGAATTGTTTTATTAGCTGGCGATGGGCCNGAAGATTGGCGAATAGCGTTCTACCTTTTCTCGATTCCAGCCCTCATACTCGTAGTTGCGATATTCCTCTTAAAAGAACCCGTCCGAGGAGCATACGAGCAAGATGCTGTACTCGGGGGAAAATTAGAAAAAGCTGAAGAAGAACCTCCAGTCCGTCTTTCATCAGCATTTCAAAGACTAAAAAATGTCAGATCCTTCTATTACTTAGTGGTTGGGATTGGAGTCCTAGGATTTGCCCTCGTCGCAGTTCCAACAACAATGTCTCTTCTNCTGGAAGAATATTACGGCTATGGCGCATTTAAGCGAGGNTGGCTGATCTCAATTAGCTGGGCTGCAGCCCTTATTGCGATTCCAATCGCAGGGAAAATAGGCGACAAGCTTTTNCGACAAGATCCAAGAAAAGCCCTCTGGCTTATGGGCTTGCTCGTNACCTTCTACGGAATTTTTGTAACGATCGGAGTTCGATTCTCTAACATCATTCTCTTGATAGTTTTCTANACTCTGGGAAACGCTTGCCAAGGAGCTGCATTTACCCAAATGGGGCCGACCTTATCTGCTGTAGTTCCATACAGGATGAGNGCGCAAGCCTTCTCNCTAGTTGGCGTCTATATCTTTCTGATGGGCGGTTTCTTTGGCGGAATCCTAACGGGAGCTTTTTCCGATGCATATGGAGAACGCACTGCCCTCACTATCGTTGTTCCTCCCGCGGCACTACTCGGCGGTGTCNTAATCATGTACGGTTCACGATTCATGAAAAGAGATATATCACTTGTCGTTGAAGAACTTCTAAACGAACAAGAAGAGGAACGTAGAGCAAGAGAAAATCCAGACCAGGTACCGGTTCTTCAGGTCCAAAACATGAATGTTAGCTATGGCAACCTTCAGGTCCTTTTCGATGTCGATCTAGAAATCCGCCGAGGAGAAACTCTAGCTCTTCTCGGAACAAACGGTGCCGGAAAATCAACTGCCTTAAAAGCAATAGCAGGCCTACAAATGCCCGACAGAGGCGTTGTTCGCATGAACGGAAGAGATATCACACTCGTTGACCCCGAGTACAGAGTTTCACTCGGAATGGTTCAAGTACCAGGAGGAGAAGCTCTCTTTACCGGACAAACAGTAGGTGAAAACCTTGAAGTTTGGAGCTGGCTGATAGAGGACGAGCAGGTGCGGGCCGAACGCATGGAAAGAGTTTTCACAATCTTTCCCCAGTTGAGTGACAGACTAAACGATAAGGCCGGATCTTTATCCGGGGGTCAACAACAGATGCTGGCCTTATCAAAAGCAGTCCTTCTTGAGCCTGAGCTTCTTCTCATCGATGAGCTTTCCCTTGGATTAGCTCCTGTTGTCGTTCAGGATCTTCTAAAAGTTGTTGAGCAACTGAAAGAACTCGGAATAACAATGGTCATTGTCGAGCAATCAGTCAACGTTGCGTTATCAATCGCTGATCGCGCAATCTTCATGGAACGAGGACGAGTCCAGTTTCAGGGTCCAGCTCAAGAATTACTTGAACGCGATGACCTTCTTCGTGCTGTCTTTCTCTCAGGCGAAGGCGCATAGTCATGATGTCTGCGGTTGCCGGAATCATCTACAGTAACGAAATACTTTTTCAAGGATTCATTGATGGACTTATCTATGCTCTAATCGCTATCGGACTTGTTCTCATCTACAAAGCAACCGGCGTTATCAACTTTGCTCAGGGGGCTATAGGAACCTTGGGCGGATTTGTTATGGGCATGTTAATGGTTAACTATGGCCTCCCTTACTGGTTGGCCGCAATTCTTGCGATCGCGTCAAGCGCAGCAGTGTCTACAATCACAGAACTTTTAGTCGTCCGGAGGCTCTTTACAAAACCGCGACTTCTTCTCTTCGTTGCAACATTGGGCGTGGCCCAGCTAGTTGCTTTGATTCAGGTTTGGCTACCAACGGTTGATGAGCGCGTTGATTATCCGAAACCAATCTCGGGCTACTGGAAAATTGGTGGTCTTGATATTCTTCTAAGAGGTGAACAAGTCACTGTTCTTATTGTTGTTCCTTTCTTAGTAATTACCCTTGGGTACCTGCTCCAGAGAACACGATTTGGTTTAGCTGTGCGATCTGCAGCCGACAATCCAGGTGCTGCGCAACTTGCCGGTATCTCAATCAGAGCAGTTTCCACTCAAGTTTGGTTTATTGCAGGTGTTCTAGCCGGTGTTTCAACCTTATTAATCGGGCCTGTCAAGCAATTAGATGCAGGCGGAGTTGGATCTAGCCTCGGCCCTGAGCTGCTGCTATTTTCCCTAACAGCAGCAATGTTCGGAAAATTACAGTCATTCCCTAGAGCCTTACTAGGTGGAATTTTCATCGGGATAATCAATCGTCTTGTACTTGCTAACAAAGGTAAAGGATTCCTCAACGATTGGGGAATTGGAAATGGTTCAAACCTGCTTGCCATTTTCTTAATCCTCCTTGTTTTGATGCTGTTTATCAATAGAGGAAACAGAACAAGCGAACAATCTTGGGTTTTAACACCTCGACTGCGCTCAGCTCATGAAGATCTAATCCAGTACCCTATGTATAAGTGGATATCTCGCGCTGGGATTCTTATCCTCGCTCTGACAATCGTCAGTTTGCCTTGGGTTGTTGATAAACCAAGTCGCCTCATTGCCTTTGCTGGAGTAATGGTCGTAATGCTAATAGTTCTCTCTGCCGTTGTTCTAACAGGCTGGGCTGGACAACTATCACTAGGCCAATACGCATTTGCGGCAGTAGGTGCATTCATGACGTCTTATTACACGGAATCACTGAATTATTTTCTAGCACTCGGAATAGGCGTCATTTGGGGAATTCTCGTAGCTCTTATCGTTGGAATACCAGCATTACGAATAAGAGGCCTATATTTAGGGATCGCCACCCTTGGCTTTTCTTTAGTTGCTGGCCGATGGATTCTTTCAATAGACCGGTTAAACACCAACCCAGCGGGAGGCGCAAAGGTTAAACCTCCAGTTATATTCGGCCGTTACGACCTTAGAACCGACAAGGAAGCCTATTACTACTTATGCGTTGCAGCTGTTGCCGTAGTGATCTACTTGATGTGGCGCCTTCGCCGTTCCGGCATTGGCCGTACTTTACTAGCCGTACGTGACAATGAAATGACCGCTTCAGCCTATACAATTTCGCCCACTCGGGCGAAGCTTATAGCGTTCGCTGTTTCAGGAGGAATCGGAGCTTTAGCTGGCGGGCTTCTCGTTCCTGCTACTGGTTCTTTACGCTCTCTCGCCTTCCAACCAAACGAATCGCTACTTGTCATGTCTATAGCGGTTGTCGGTGGTATATCTTCCATTACCGGAGGTGTTTTGGGAACAGTCTTTTTAGTGGGTATACCGACGGTTTTTGAAAGTAGTTCGCAAGTTCGTCTCTTCTCCAGTGGTTTAGGGATGCTTGTGGTTCTTATGTATTTCCCCGGTGGTTTGATATCGCTTCTGCATAACGCACGCGACACAATGCTGACTTGGATGGCAAACAAAACAGAATGGTCGCCTTCCTATAAAGGGCAATCGGAGGCGATCTGGACACGTACTCCTGACAAGACACACACGAAACAGGACCAACCGGCGTTAGAGACAGCGAATGTTTCAGTTAGTTTTGGCGGTCGACTCGCAGTAGCCGATGTGTCAGTTAACGTGCAACAAGGAGAAATCGTTG
Source organism: Acidimicrobiaceae bacterium (assembly GCA_002724825.1). Classification (GTDB taxonomy): domain Bacteria; phylum Actinomycetota; class Acidimicrobiia; order Acidimicrobiales; family UBA8592; genus UBA8592. The sequence continues at coordinate 2,251 of PBPU01000052.1, read as the reverse complement.
GACTGATAGGCACAAACGGTGCTGGTAAAACAACGTTGATGAACGCAATTTCAGGTTTCGTTCCATCCGAAGGTGAAATCACAGTCCATGGGACGTCCATTCATAATCGTGCAAGCCATACTCGAGCGAGACAAGGCATTGGTAGAGCTTTCCAAAATGCGAAACTCTTTGGAAGCCTTACTGCACGCGAAACTATTATGACTGCGCTTGAAGCCCGTGAACGATCGCTACTACTTCCATCCATGCTGGGAGTGCCACCTTCGCCATTTGTAGAGCGAAGAAAGAAAGCCGAAGCTGAAGAGATCATTCACTACCTTGGTTTGGGAAGATATGCGGACCAGCTTATCTCCGAACTATCTACGGGGACGAGACGGATCGTGGAACTTGGATCACTCATCGCGCTCGATACCCAATTGATGCTCCTTGACGAACCTACTGCTGGAGTTGCACAAAAAGAAACCGAAGCTTTTGGACCTCTTATTCGAGCGATACGCAAAGAATTAGGAAGCTCTATTCTTCTGATTGAGCATGACATGCCTATGGTTATGTCGATTAGTGACAGAATCTACTGCCTCGAATCCGGTTCGGTTATTGCCGAGGGATTACCTGAAGCTGTAAGTAACGATCCTAGCGTTATCGCTTCATACCTTGGAACTGATGAGCGTGCAATCCAACGAAGCGGCGATGGTTCTTTGCCCTAAGCACGACCGAATATATTCAGTAAGAGTTTCGCTATAAGGTTCTTTTCTATTGAAAACATGGAAGGAACAAGCCGGATTTTTAAGCTACTAAGCGCCAAAAGTATTAGGGGGCAGCTCTCGCTGCCCCCTAAATCTAGCTTAATTTTGAAGAATTTATTCCTCTATTTTGAACCACTCACCAGTAATAGGTATCCAACAGTTAACGGGAGCAGGACATCCGTTGAACGTTCCATCTGCTCCTCGCTCGGTACTCCTTGATGCAAGTGTGAACTGTACTGCTTGCATTTGAGTTGAGAAGTAATTCTTATCAGGGCCGAAGGCACCTTCGCCATTAGAGCGGAACGCCTGAGGTCCCGAAAGCTCTTTCATCGCCGCAGCGAATGAATCTCTCGTTGGGTTAATCCCAGAATTTTCAAGAGCTTCTTTAATGAGATACTGCATGGTACATTCGCCTGGCGCATAGTCCGAGTTAAGCAATGAGCCGTCTGAAGCCTCAAGGCCAACTTCTCCTGAAGGGGCTCCCCTATCACTCTGGCCTTCGAATATTGGGAAGAACTCTAACCATTCTTCTCGGCATTGGGCTTCGAATGTATCATCATCTCGGAGTCCACCATCGGGGAGAGCGTAAGAGTCATACGACGTTACGCAGATTGCTCCTTCAGCTGCTGCATTGGTTCGGCTTGCTCCAAAAGGTGTACAGTTTGAAGACGCAGAATCAAGAATCGTCCGACCCCATGATGGTTCAAGTGCTCCGACTTCACCCCAAAAGCCAGCAGCGTATATGAATGGCAGAATAACAAATACGTGATCCACTCCTTCAGCAGTAAATTGAGCAACAGCAGCTGCACCTTCAGCATTCGCTGCAGCATTATCGCCACTTAGCGTATTGACTGTGATCGTGGTGGTCGTATATCCAGCTCCTTGAAGAATCTCTGCTGCTGACTCGCCCGCAGAAGCAATTGGAGGGTTTGTTGAGTCAAGAATACCGACTTTTGCGCCTGCGGGTATAAGACCCTGATCGACGATTAGTTGTGCTCCTGCCTGTCCCGCAATTTCAGATGGTGGGTTAAGCGCAAAGAGGCGGTTTGGCGCTGCATCAATCATTTCCTGTGAGGCGACTTCACCATAGAAGAAGGTTGTATCGTTATCTTCGGTAAAACATGGAATAAAAGCCTGACTGAACCCTGATGCATTAACGGCCATGAAAACCTCGTTATCAAGCACAGCTTCGGTGCAGGATTGTTCCATTGTGGCAGGACTCAGTGGATCCCACCCTATTGTAATGCCCTCAATCATTCGTCCATTGATTCCACCCGCGGCGTTCCAGTCATCGAAATAATTGATAAAACGATCAGCTAAATGTTCTGTGCTTAATGCCGCCGGAAGCGGAAATCCAATATCAATGAGACCTTGAAGATCTGCAACGATAACGGCAATTGTGATGGTGTCTTCTGTGACACCAATGTCAGAAGCTTCTCGTTGTTCTTCGGGAGCTTCCTCCTCAGCAGGAGCTTCCTCCTCAGCAGGAGCTTCCTCCTCAGCAGGAGCTT
>PBPU01000007.1 GCA_002724825.1 Acidimicrobiaceae bacterium | reverse complement strand
GTCTTCACAGTCGGGCCATAGGTTACCGAGTTCTTTGTAGAGGCCTGACTGGTTGGCGATGGCCCATTCCCAATCAATCGGAGGAAGATCAATATCCACATCAACACGCTGTAAACCAGCAATCTCAATGATCTCCTCAGCTACTTCGATGATGAGGGCTCGAACGGGGTCGCTGATCATCGCTGACCCTAAATCAGGGGAAACGACAACCCGGGCGCCGGAGAAGTCTGTGGTGCCGAGCTGCGCTTCCCACCCGTCTTGCTTGGGGAGGCTGTAGGGGTCGCGGGGGTCAAAACCAGCACACACGTCATACCAACGGGCAGTATCCCGAACCGAACGTGACAAACACCCGCTCACCACAGTCATCGGGCCAATACCCGTGTGAGGGCCTCGGGGAATACGGCCCGCCGTGCCCTTCATACCGACAAGGCCGCAAAAACCTGCGGGGATGCGGATCGAGCCCCCCCCATCGCCACCAGTTCCAAGCGTCACAATCCCACCTGCAACAGCGGCAGCGCTACCGCCGGATGAACCGCCAGGCGTTAGATCATGATTCCACGGATTATGGGTGATCCCATTTAGTTTGGTGGTTGAACAGTTCAGACCACCAAACTCACTAGCAGTCGTAAGGCCGATCAAGTTGGCTCCTGCCGCTTTGAGGCGTTGGATCATCGTTCCGTCAAATTGTGAAACTCGATCAGCGAACACCAGTGAAGCGCTTGTGTCAGGCCAGCCCTCGACATTGTGGAGTTCTTTCACTCCGATAGGAACCCCGCCGAGGGGAAGAGTTACATCAGCTTGTTGCGCTCGGGTAAGAGCTCCTTCTTTATCGAGATAGGAGAATGCGTTTAGGTCACTGTTATCTATTGCGTCGAAAACAGCGTTCGTTTCTTCAACTGGTGAGCGGTCTCCATTTCGGAAAGCGTCGACAAGGGATACAGCGTCATTGCTCCATACTTGGTTCATAAGATCAGACTAATCCCTAGTTCTATTTCGAAAGAATCACTATTGCTATAAATTGTTCCAATGGCAGAGTGGCTAGAAGAAATTGACTTGAAGCTAGCAGGGCCTCCTATCTCTATGGGGGTTCGAAAACTTAGGGGCCAGCCATGGCTGTATATCGACGAGCATCGAGAGTTTGAATTAAGGCTGAAAGCAGAACTAACAGAAGCCGGTAATAAAGAAGTTTTTTTAGCCCGTCCTGATACAAAATCGGCAGGAGATTCAGTTGTTGCGTTAATTGAGGGAACTGGTGTAGAAATTATTGCTACTGGCGCTCACCCGCTTGAACGGTCGGGATTGTCTGTTCAGGAAGATCTCTGTCTGATCAAAAGAGATGACAAAGGGTGGAAGTTGGAGGCAGCGTCTCTGTGTTTTCCTTCTCGGTGGCGGCTTTCTGAGAAGATTGGCCGGAATATGGCTGCCGTGCATGGCCCGGTAGAAGGCTATAAGGAAGTCTTGGAGAAGAAGGTGACTGCGTTTTTCGACCGGCTCGGACCTGAACCAGCGTGGCGGCGGAACTGGTTTGTTCATCCTGATAACAGCCTGTACCAGCCTGACCAGCCAACTGGTGGGGATCCGGTTATTGCTAGTAGCGACATTGGAGAAAAATTATTTGTTCGTAGTGAACGCCAAACCCTTCGTGCTCTAGATCTCCCCGGTTGGATCTTGTTCACGATCCGCGTCCAACAAACCCCGCTAAAGAACCTCATCGACACACGCAGGGATGAATTGACCAACTGGTTAAGGGAAGCTCCTGAGTCACATCACCGTCAGAAAGGCCTTCAAGCAGAGCAGGTAAGTGAAATCCTGAACGCAATCACCTGATTTCGGTCTTTCTGATTGGTCATCCCCGTTTTCTGGGTGAAGAATAAGAGACATGAGTGAACCGTTAGTGCTTCGAGATGATGAGAATGGGGTGACGACGCTGACCCTGAACAGGCCCGATAAGCTCAATGCTCTGAACCCTGCCGTATTTGTCGAGTTTCGCGCCCATCTTGACGCCATTGCTGATGACGACACTGTCGGTTGCGTGATCGTGACCGGTGCGGGTAGGAGTTTCTGTGCCGGGCATGACCTCGGNGCTATCGCNACNAACGANCACGCCCCATCAAAGCATTTCGANCCNGAAACCGTCGACGCNCTCGAACAGCTCCCCCAGCCAACCATCGCGAAAATCCGCGGCCACTGTTTTACCGGTGGCCTTGAATTCGCCCTCGCATGCGATTTTCTGATCGCAGCGGAATCAACCCAGTTCGGAGATACCCACGGCCAATGGGGACTGGTGCCCATTTGGGGGATGACGCGCCGCCTCCCTGAGCGTGTCGGTAGGTCAACCGCGAAAGAACTCATGTTCACTAGCCGCCGCATCACAGGTAATGAAGCGGAACGAATTAAGCTTGTTGACCACGCTGTCGCCGACGGAGAACTTGATAGTTTTGTGGAAGCGTTCGCTACTGAAATTTGCGCTAATTCGTGGGACACGAACCGGTTCGTGAAACAACTTATCGCCGGAGGGGATGAACGTAGCCGCACCGAGGCGCTTCTGTGGGAGCGCGAAATGCCGTTTGGTTCCCCTCGCGATATGAAAGAGCGCATGAATAAAGGCCGATAACATAGGCCAGCGACAGACGTTTGAACAATTTTGCTAATCTTTAGAAGGATTAGGGCGCGAGGGAATATTGTGAGAAAGAAGTTATGGCGGTTGATGTTGGCTGTGGCTGTTCTTGCGCCTGTCGTGACAATGATTACCAGCTTCGACACTGATGTTCCTTCAGCAACTGCTTCCAATCACGCCCACTTGGTTGTTTCTGAGATCAACGGGCCACACGATCAGGGAACCCTCACCGAAGGTTCAGGAGGCCAATACTGCATCGACGTTAAACTCGGCAAAGCACCCTCGGCTGGTGATGTCGATGTGTGGATCCGGACTCATCACTCATGGGGCAACGCATGGGGAGGTTCGACACGGTATGTGACGCCATCAGGGTGGGGTGTCGCTGTTGACACCGGACTAACTTTCGACGCTGAGAACTGGAACATCGAGCAGCAATATTGTGTGACCGTTGACGACGATGCTTTTGTGAATGGCAACTGGGACGAAGCGACCCATGGGCCGCGAGCCGTCCAGAACGCTGACGGTTCATGGTCGACAACCCCGTGCGATATTTCAGCCGAGCATTGCTACGGGCCTTCGTTCAAGGTGTACCCCCGTTCAACGACCGCAGCTGAATACGATTGTGGAGCCGCCGGAGCGACATGCCCGTCAGGCATTACTGATGACGCTGACCTTGTGTGGTTGTGGTGGACGAGAGTTATCGACGATGAGTGCTGTCTCGGCTACACATACGCCGATACGGCCGGCAACGCTTGTACGCAATCTGATCCGTGTGTGTTGACTGAGGGAGTCGCAGCCACGATCAATATCCAACACGCAGGGAACCCGCATTGGGCTATGGGTGGTCTCGGGGGTATCAGCTCAATGCCGGACGGAAGATTCCCTGCAGGCCACGACCCGGGAAAAGGCATATCGGATACGAACTGCACCCAAACAAGCGGCGGCCATACCTTCACGTTGGCAAACTGGGCGACAGAGGTCGGAACCCTTACATAGGAATGCGCGGATGATGGCGTGGTCGAACATCCACAACCCGTAGAGATCCGTCTTGAAACCACCGGCCTGCTCGTCCCATGGGTAACAATAGGGTGCGGCGGCGACGATGGAGCGGTTAACAATACGGGGGCATGCCAGCACGAACCCGTCTTGTACTTCAATAAGGTCGACCCGAACCTGTCTGAAACCGGAACAATTACCGCATTCGGCGATAACGATGACTGTTCGAACCAAACTATCCCCTACGACAATACCGGCAACATTTCTCTTACGTTGCAGGTGACCCATGACGGTACGGTGGTCCATACGTCAACGGTTGCTGCGGGAGCGTCGGGAACCCTCGATGACGATTACACCGGAGCGATCAATGGGAGCTTTGTCGCTTCTCTTATTTCTACCTATGACGGTGATGTCATTGCGACCCGATCAAAGACCTTGGATTGTGCAGATGGTGACGGTGATGGCTACACCGCCGACGTTGACTGTGATGACGCTGACCCGTCTGTTCCTGGAGCCCCGTCTGGCTATCAACTGATGCAGAATCAAAACGGCACACCACAATCTGTCGAACTTGTCTGCGGGCTACAACTGCGAGGTTTTCCGGGGTCAATCATCAAGATCGATCCCCTGCCGGAATGCGCCTACTGGGAATTCAATAGTCCCACTCGTATCATGGTTCGAGTCTTTATTCTGTCGGAAGGCAACGGCGACCCGGCGGCAACTGTCGTTGCAGAAAAGAACGGTTCGGGATTACATCAGCATGATTACGGAATGCTGTGGATCGGATCGCAGATAGACCATGACGGCAATACGGGTGTTGGCTCTAACAACCGGTGGATGCCCAGAGGATGGAACGGACACGACGTATACAACGATCCGGTCCGTGTCGGCTATAACCCAACTAATAATAAGATCTCTTGGTATGACCCTGATAGTGGCGGCACATGGCGTGACGGCGATTATGTCCCTGAGGGCTATGAGCCCTATTTAGCGTTTGTACACAACGGCCATAACTCGAACCAGAACGTCCCGACGGTGACTACGGTGACTGATACCTGTGCTGATACGGATGCTGATGGCATTTACGACTTTGATGAGGAATCAGGCTGCGAAAATGACGCTGACTGTGACGATGACGGTGTACAAGATGGTGATGAACTAGCGGGGTGTATCCAGGACGCCGACTGTGATGATGATGGTTTAGGCGATTTCATGGACCTCAATGACAGTGACCCTGACCAAGATGATGACGGAGTGCAAGATGGAGATGAACTGGGTGGATGTGTCACTAACGCTGACTGTGATGGTGACGGCGTCCAAGACGGAAATGAGCAGGATCCGTCATGCATTCAGGACGCTGACTGTGATGATGACGGCCTTGACGACGCCGATGACATAGACGATCTAGACCCTGACCGTGATAACGACGGGGTAGAAGATGGGGATGAGGAAGCCCCACAGTGTCGGACTTTGGTGGACTGTGACGATGATGGCCTTGACGACGCCGATGACCCCGACGATACAAACCCAGATGTTGATGACGACGGAGTAAACGATGGTGATGAACCTGCGGGATGTATCACGCTTGCTGATTGTGACGATGATGGCGTTGACGATGGTGACGAACAAGACGTCCTGTGTATTACGGACAATGATTGTGACGACGACGGTCTCGGTGACCCAGATGACGACGATGACCTTAACCCTGATCAGGATAGCGACGGTGTCGATGACGGAGAGGAACAAGACCCGTCATGTATCAACGTCGTTGACTGTGACGATGATGGCGTGAACGATAATGATGATGAGGATGACCTTGACCCCAACATTCCTTTGGTGGCTCCCGACGACACTGACGATGATGGCGTCACCGACGTTAACGAACAGGATGAATCGTGTATCGATGACGCTGATTGTGACGATGACGGACTCGGTGATCTCCCTGATGAAGATGATCTTGATCCGGACCAAGACGACGATGGTGTCGAAGACGGTGATGAGGAAGGCGCCTTATGCCGTCAAGACCCTGACTGTGACGATGACGGAACTGGGGATGCCGTAGATCCTGACGATACTGATCCGACCATCCCAGTCATTGTTGATGAGGTGACCGGAGAAAACCAAGATAGTGATGGGGATGGCGAAGCGGACACGGTCGATGTTGGTGACGGCAACGAAGTCGAAATCATCGTGCCTGAAGAAGATGACACCTGCCCGAATGAGGGCGAGGTCCGCGACCTATCCGGCGAGTGCGTCCCACTAGAAGAGCCCGGTGCCACCGATGACAACAATGACGTCGCTAAAGGCCCCAGCACTGGAGGTGAAGTTACGCCAACCCCTATCGTCGACGTGAAAGACGACGAGCCAATCTATTACCAGGTGTCCTGTACGGATGCTGAAGGTATTGAAGTGATCGTATTGGTGAACGAGGACGCTGTGCCAGTGTCAGAAGTAGCTGAAGGTACCCTGTGCCCGGTCACCGCTGAAGATATCCGTAACTCAATCAGAACTGACGGCGAATCAACCTTGGACGAAGTTACCCTCGTAGCGACAACAGATTCGAGGAATCTCGTTAGCCGGTTCTTTGACCTTCCGTGGTACGCGTTGACCATGATCTTCTCCTTCGGTGGCGCTGCAATAGCTGCGCTTCCATGGTGGTTGAGATTCCGTTCGCTCTTCGCTGCTCTTGGCGGATCAACCGGGCCGTTCCTATTTGTGGCGTGGCGGCGCGGATGGTACTGCCAGCATTGTGAGAAAAAAATAAAAGACAAAGACTTAGATGCGTGTGAGCATTGTGGGGAAGATATCACAAGCGAAACAGGCCTCGAACCGAAACGCGCGTTCTCATTCCCCCAATATCTGCGTTTGGTGTGGGCAAACAGGGAGAATAAAGATGTGCTTGAACGTCTCAAAACCGATCAGGATTATGTTTACGCCCTGCTCGCCGATTTGGAAAAAGCTGAACATAGCTAACCGAAGCAACTTTTTACGAGGATTTTACAGTCATCGTTGAGGAGTTACCGAAGAGATCATATTGCCATCCCCTACTTTTCTTATGCCATACTTGTCACTGGTTTATATTTCCCAGTACTACAAACGGGAGAACATCAAATGAAAAAGATAGTTACAGGCATATGTGGATCTTTGATGGCGGTGTTGTTTTTTGCGTTACCGGCTTCCGCTGTTGATGAATCAGAATGGCAAGTGTTTACTGATGACGATACGTACGCTGACGTTCAGTACATTGATTTAGGTTGTGACGCTAATGGGGCGAAGAGTTTCCAGCTAATAGTCGAAGAAGACCCTATTCAAGCCCAGACGTTCTCCATCTTTGAGGTCTACACGTACCCTGGCATGACAGCTCCGTATGACCCTCCTATGGAAAACTTAGGTGCTCGTTACTTAGCCTCCCCAGTTTCGTACACGTCGATAATNTGGGGTCCTGTACCTTCAGGTATGATCATGGCCTTCGNTGNGGCAACGAACGTTNCGGGAGTANNTNCCGGTACAATCTTGAATGTTGNGCAAGAAGTTCAGTGTCCTTTGGANTTTGCGGTCGATACTATATTGGGCGGAGACACCGTTGAGGTTCCCATCCCNTGCGAAGCTGACACCATTACNGTNACNACTGACGACGTGAATNTAGCTACTGCAACGCTCAACACGTTTACACCAGACGGGAATGAATCAAGNGCCACTATTGATATAACGCCTGTCGGTGATGGNGATACCGTTCTTAATGTTGAATGGACAGGGGATACAACTGACCCGACGTGTCCATCTGCCGCAGCTACGTTCAGTACNGCNTANCACAACATCACAGTAACCACGACACCACCAACACCNACNCCTACGCCTACTCCNACNCCNACNCCNACTCCNACNCCCACACCNACNCCNACNCCTANNCCNNCTACCACCTACACCTACACCTACACCTACTACCTATATCTATGTTGAACGCTTAGATAAATGGATCGACTGGGCTGATTGTGAAGCTGATGACGACACTGATGGGGTTGCGAATTGTAACGATTACTTCCCAACTGACCCTGACAAGTGGGACCCGCCAACAGAAGAAGCAGAAGACGTTGCGACCACAGATGATACCCCTCCAGTAGAACCTACTCCTGAGCCGGAAGCTACTCCTGTGCCGACTCCTGAACCTCCAACTCCTAAAAAAACCCCAACGCCCGAACCTGAACCGGTGCCGGAACCCGAACCCGAACCGGAACCCGAACCCGAACCCGAAGACGATGAAGAGGTTGCTGTTGAAGAAAAAGGCGACGGTATAGGCCCTGCGACCTCCGACGATAATGGAGGCAGTGGAGGTAATGGAAGCGCTATCGCTATCGGCATTCTCCTCCCACTCTTTGCTCTCCTAGCCATAGCTGCTCCGGCGATTCCATGGTGGAGGAGATTCCGTTCACTATTCGCAGCCTTAGGTGGAGCTAGCGCACCCCTAAACTACGTTGCATGGAAACCTGCATGGTTCTGTCAACACTGTGACGCCAAGTACACCAAGAAGCAATGGAAGAAGAACTTAAAAACCTGCACCGAATGTGGAGGAGACCTTTCGGAAGAAACAGGACTAGAACTCAAACGTGCCTTAACCTTCCCTCAATACTTACGTATGGTATGGCAAAGCAGGGGAAACAAGGAAGCACTTGAGCGTCTCAAAACCGACCAAGATTATGTTTACTCGCTTCTCGCTGATTTAGAAAAAGCCCAGAAGTAGTCCGNCGTTAGTTNATTGGGGATACTTTCTGGAGAAATTGGAGTAGGGCNTGGTTGGTTTGTTCAGGTTTTTCCTGCTGGTTCCAGTGTCCTGCGTCTTCGATAAACGCTAATTCGACGTCGTTGACGTATTGGCTTTGNAANGCGAGCATAGGATGGTTTTCATCGACAGGGCCTGAACTTGCCAGCACCATATCTTTGGTTCCGGCCATGAACAGGGTCGGGACGGTTATCGGTCCGTGTTGCCATGGTTTAGTGAGTTCCCAGTTTCGATGGAGGTTCCGGTACCAGTTCAATCCGCCGGTGAANCCGCTTTTCATGAAGGATTGGGAGTAGGCGTCGAGGTCGCCTTGGGTGAGCCATGGGGGAAGCCCTTCGGGGATATTTCCGTCGAGGAATCCGGTGCGGTCTTCGCCGGTATCGATTTGGGTGAGGTCGATATCGCCGGATCCGAGCCAGAGGATTCTTCGCATGGTGTTGATCGGGTCGGCGTCGAGTTCTTTTTCGGCTTCGCCGGGTTCTTGGAAGTANAGGATGTAGTGGAAGCCATCTCCGGTGTTTGCTTTGAGCATGTCGATGAGGCTCATTTCTATTGGTGGCATGTAGGGGACGGACATGGCGGCGATTCCGTTGAGGAGGTCGGGTCGGAATTGGGCGAACGCCCAGGTGACCATGGCTCCCCAGTCGTGGCCGATGACGGTGGCGGGGCCTCCTCCATAGTGGCGGATGAGTCCGGCGATGTCTGCGGTGAGGTGAAAGATGTCGTAGTCGGTGATGTTTTCTGGGGCGTCACTGGTTGCGTATCCTCGCATGTCGGGTGCGATGACTTTGTAGCCTGCTTCGGCGATGGCGGGGATTTGGTGGCGCCATGAGTATGAGGTTTCAGGGAATCCGTGGATGAGGACGACGAGGGGTCCTTCTCCTGCGGTGGTGATTTGGAGTTCGGCGTCATGTGGTTTGACGCGTTCGATATGAATGTCGGTGTTAGCCATGGTGTGTGTCTTTCAGGTAGTTGCGGATAATGACGGTGGCGTCTAGGCGGTTGTCGCCTGCTTGTTGTGATTGTTCGAGTGATGTGAGCATCATTTTAGCGAGGGGTGTGTCTGCGCTGATGTGTTCTGCTTGATTGATGACGAGGTTGAGGT
>PBPU01000006.1 GCA_002724825.1 Acidimicrobiaceae bacterium | reverse complement strand
AAGCCCACACCTTTATTAAGCAGAGGGATAGCGTCTCTCAAAGCCAAGTTTATTGTTTTCGCTCCTAAAGATCCTCCAGTAGCGACTATGAAGAGATTTTCACGAGGGACTTTCAACTTTTCTCGAATAGAGGCTGGCTCAATCTGCCGTGCTTCGATGATTGATTGCCTTACAGGGTTCCCGGTATTAACGGCATTTCGAAGGGAAGTACCTTTATACGAAACGGCACAATGGCGCGCCCAACGACTAATTATTTTATTTGCTAATCCAGGAACTGCATTTTGCTCATGGGCGATCACCGGAATCTTTAATACTAGTGATGCAAAGGCACAGGGGAAGCATGCAAATCCTCCTAGCGCTAGAACAACTTTAGGCTTTCTTCGGCCCAGCAAACGAAGTGCCTCTACTATCCCTCGAATTAGTAAATAAATAGCCCTTAAAGCAGCGATCGGATTTCGACGGGGTATTCCGGCTCCAGAGATCGTGACAAGTTCAAACCCTTCAGAAGGAACAAGATCTTGCTCTATACCCCGATCGCTACCTACGAACAAGATCTCTTCTTTACGATGCCCGTCGCGAGCAAGAGCATTTGCTACAGCTAAACCCGGATGGACATGGCCAGCAGTTCCTCCACCGGCAATGACGACAAAGCATTCATTCATTTTGGCCCTGTCGGTCAATGTTAAGAATCATCCCCACTGCTGCCATCCCCACCAATAAAGAAGTTCCTCCAAATGATACAAAAGGCAATGGAATACCAGTNACGGGAAGGACCCCTATAACTGTTCCTACGTTAATGAAAGCTTGGAGCAGGAACCACATTGAAATACCAATCCCCAACAGTGAACCAAACTTATCNTCACATCTAAGAGCTGCACGTATTCCGAATACCGCTAAGCCTATAAATAACATTAGAACAGTAATTGCGCCAATGAAGCCCATCTCTTCGGCAATAACCGTATANATAAAATCGGTATGGGCGTAAGGGAGGAAACCCCATTTAGCTCTACTTGCTCCTGGGCCTACCCCCATCCAACCTCCACTAGCTATACCGACAAGAGACTGGAAAGTTTGATATCCAGTATTGAGCGGATCGCTGTCAGGTTGCAGGAAGGACAGTAATCGGGCTCTTCGGTAATCCGCCGACATGCTGACGGCTAGNGTTACNGCNGCTCCAGCTGTGACCAAACCAGCAAGTCGAAGCACTGGAAGNCCTCCAAGGAACATGACAATAACCATCAAAGCTCCGATAATAATGACAGTACCTAAATCTGGCTGCTTCATAACGAGTAACGCTGCTGCAACGAATATTATGACTGGAGCATTAAAAGTCCTAGGTTCAGACAATTCTGATTGACGATCGGCAAGGAGTTTAGCCGTATAGATAAGTATCGTNAGTTTGAGCAATTCAGAGGGCTGGAAAGTAATTCCGGTTTCGGGAATTCTGACCCAGCGTGTNGCCCCATTAGCGTTAACACCAAANCCCGGAACGTGAACTAGAAATAGAAGGAAAAAAGTGACTCCCAGAAGAAACTTTATNNGGTGTCCCCACCTTCTGTAGTCAATTTTAGAAATGANAGCCATGGCGAGTAACCCCATAAGGAAGTAAATTCCCTGCTGTTGNAAGTAAAACCATGTGTTTTGNCCTTCATACGTCGCTACAACTGATCCAGCAGAAAGTATCATCGCAAGCCCAATCACATTTAGCGCTAATACAATACCGATAATCCAGTACTGGCTTCTGTGTTGCGGATTGGCCCTGAAAGCGACCTTATGCTTTTTCGCCACATGTGCCTTCTTTGGAGGCTTGAGAGTTTCTCTTAGAGCATTAGCAAGTGTCCGATGAAAGGACCGGCGGTATGACGGGTCGAAAGTTGTCATGNTAGCCCCATCACGATCTCATTTACTAGGCTACTAAAATCTTCTCCTCGCTCGGAATAGTTTCGGTACCANTCAAATGAAGCGCACCCCGGGGAGAGAATGACCGAATCGCCTTTCCGNCTTCGTGAATGAGCAAGATTAACAGCCTCTTCCATAGTATGGGCTGCACTAACTGGAGTAATGNCNGCGAATATNCTTNGAATCTCTTCTGAAGCTTCTCCAATAGCAATCACTAGTTTTAAGTGCTTCTTGAGACCTCCAAGAGGACTTAGGTCAATACCTTTGTTTCGTCCCCCAACTATCAGTATTACATTTTCGAAACCTTGAACTGCTGCCGCTACCGAATGCGGAGTGGTAGATTTACTATCGTTATGCCACCTCACACCTTCTTTCGACCCGAGATAGGTCATGCGATGTGGCAACCCAGAGAAGGTAGATAGTACTTCTCTTATCGCAGAATTAGACGCTCCCCCTTCAGATGCTATTGAAGCAGCTGCGAGACTATTAAGAATGTCATGCGGCGAAGTTTTTGAGAGTTCACCGACTTCAAGCAGGTGGGTACCGTTCACCACTAGCATCCCGCCCTCTATTCGGCTGTCTCCTTTTGAAAAGCCGAAAGTGAGGGTTGTCGCTGTAGGTGGGATATTCNTGCGAACCACCTCATCTTCAATACCNGCAATGGCNGTATCTTTAGGTCCGAGATTCTTCCAAATTACCTTTTTTGCTTCCTCATACGCGCTCAGATCTCTATGCACATCAAGGTGGTCTGGTGAAAAATTCAACCAGGCAGCTACTTTAGGTTTGAACCGCTGAGATAAAGAAAGGCGGAACGAGGATGCTTCTACGACCATTGTTTCTGTTTCGTCATTACTAATTGCTGAAACCAAGGGCGTATCTGTGTTCCCCGCTAATGCAGATAGCCTTCCGCTCTTTTCAAGCATCTGGTGAACCATAGTGCAGACTGTAGTTTTCCCATTTGTTCCAGTTATTGCAAGTATCGGCCGCTGATCCCACTGCGCTGACAGGTCAAATTCAGTCACTATCGGGATCCCTCTTTCTTTCANGCATTTAAAGAAAAAGTGNTCCTCTGGTAGNCCAGGAGTGGGAACGGCAAAGTCTACGCCTTCGATAAGTTCTTGAAGCCCTTGTTCACTATCTGGAACATTCAGGTCAACCCCCANAGCTTGAGTAACTCGTGACATCTCATCATTAGGACTATCATCCAAGACCACTACAGAGGCTTTTCTCTCTAAAAGTGCCGCAGTAACTGCACGACCAGTAATTCCAAAACCAAACAATGCAACTGTTGAGCCTTCATCCACCAGAGTGTGAGTCATGGCAAAGCTACTCCTCGCAAATCAGCCACTTCAACAAAGTCTGCGTAGAAAAGCCCGAGAGCAATAGCGACAAAGAAACCTCCAATAATCCAGAAACGCACAATTACCGTTGTCTCAGGCCAGCCGAGAAGCTCGAAATGGTGATGGAAAGGCGCCATACGAAAGATACGTCGTTTATTCAAAAGCCGGAAACCCAATACTTGAATAATGACTGAAAGAGTTTCGAGCACGAAAATTCCCCCGATTATTGGAAGAAGTAGATGAGTGTTCGTAGCTAACGCTAGGCAAGCTAATGCAGTTCCGATAGCTAACGACCCNGTATCGCCCATGAANATTTTTGCTGGAGCAGCATTCCACCAAAGAAAGCCTATGCACGCTCCCAGCATTGACACAGCGACGACTGCTAAATCTAATGCGTGATCAAGATCATANATTCCCGGATGGCGNAAAGCCCAAAATGAAATAACTGTNAACGCGCTGAAGCATAAGGTNGCCGATCCAGCAGCTAGCCCATCAAGGCCATCTGTAAGGTTGACTGCATTACTCATAGCAAGAATTACAAACACAGCCCAAAAGACCCANCCGACCGGGCCTAAATCGATCGAAAGTGAATCCCAACGCGTAAAGGAAACTTCGGTATGTACGTTGGTGCTTGTAACCATTGCTATTGAGAAACCAAAGGCAACGACAAGCAAACCGATGACTTTTGTACCTTTCTTTAGGCCAAGGTTTCGCTCATTTGAAACTTTCAACCAATCATCTAAGAAACCAACAATACTTGCACCAAGAATCGCAGCCATTACAAGTAGGCCCGAACGCGTATAGATTCCGTTATACAAGTCTGAAATCACATAGGCTATCGTCCCACCGAAAACAACAGCTATACCCCCCATGGTAGGTGTTCCTGCTTTAGTAATATGACCCCCTGGACCATCTTCGCGAATAGGTTGTCCAATTTTTCTAGTGGTCAACCAACGAATTAGGTACCGCGTTCCGAAGAGAGATATTCCAACTGAAATCGTAACTGCAAATAAAAGGCGAATCATNCTTTGACCCCCTGAAGAACNGCTTCAGCAATAACTCTGTCATCGAAGGGTTTAACTTTACCGCAGATCTCTTGCGTTGTTTCAGCGCCTTTNCCAGCAATCACGATGACTCCGCCTGCGTCTGAAGATTGTATTGCGAGCTGGATAGCTGCCNCTCTGTCTTCTTCTACAATNACCGGATTTGGATCAATAAAGCCAGACATAGTTTGGTCGATAATCTTACGAGGATCTTCATAACGTGGATTATCTGAAGTAACAATCACTCGATCGGCGTGCATTTCGGCCGCACGAGCCATCTTGGGCCTCTTGCTTTCATCACGATTCCCACCACAACCAAACACGATTGTTAAATCAACTTCAGAAGATACTCTTCTCACAGCTTGGAGGACGTTCTCTATCCCCGCAGGTGTATGAGAGTAATCAACGATTACTGTTGGGGCTCCTTCATATATATCAAGAACTTCGAACCTTCCCGGGACGGGTTCAGCTGCTTCAAGTCCNTTCACAANCTGGTTTTCATCTATANCCAATAGAAGACAAGTAGAGGCAGCTAATAATGCATTCTCNATGTTGAATCTTCCNGGAACCCGAAGTTCAATTTCTAGNTCGCGCCAGATAATGCTTGAACCAGTAAAACTTTCATCCTTTATTTCAATTNCGTCTGCTGANGTTTCGTAAGTCTTGATATCAATTTGCTTTGCCAATCGTAGGCCATACGGGTTATCNNTATTAACTACTGCAGATCTACACCGATTCGCTGCAAACAAGGAACACTTCGTTTGGAAATACTCTTCAATATCACTATGAAAATCCAAATGGTCTTGACTGAGGTTTGTAAATACTCCGATATCAAACTCAATNCCTGTTACTCGATGTTGCGATAGAGCATGCGAAGAAACCTCCATCACCACNGATTTAATGCCACCNTCCACTAGAGACCGAAATTGTCTTTGTAAATCGGGCGCCTCAGGTGTTGTAAGCACTCCGGTTAAAGTTCCAATAGATTCACAGGAAACTCCCGCTGTATTAAGGATTGCTGCGATCAAATGTGTAGTAGTGGTTTTCCCGTTTGTACCAGTTACTCCTACAACATTTAGTTCTCTTGANGGAAACCCGAAATAGATACATGAGATGTACCCCATAGCCTCTCGGGTGTCTTCGACAATTATTTGGGGAACTGAAACCGATAATTCTCTCTCAGCGACAATCGCAACAGCTCCATGTTCTATTGCCTCAATTACATGTTCATGNCCGTCGTGTGTTCCGCCAGAGATACAGAAGAATATATTGCCAGTCTGCACTTCCCTACTATCAAAACTTAAACCGGTTGCGTCTAAACCATCGATTGAGCCAATTACCTCTACCCCTTCTGGGGAAATAGTAGATTGATATTCTGTGAGGATCTCAACAATATTCATTGAGCCCCCTCTGATACAGTTTCATCGACTNTCAGATTACTTAAGTCACCTTGAGTTGAAGCCGAATAGACCAGGTCAGATGAGGGAGAAATCTTATAATGTCGNAACGCCCAACTCGCAAGATTACCGAACAGTGGAGCTGCTGTTTCGCTTGCGTAAAAGTTATCTGCTGGCTCATCGATAATCACAATCATCGACAACTCCGGAGCAGATGCTGGAAAATATCCAACAACGGTTGATGCGTAACGGTAGAGACCCTCTTCATCCTCGTAAGTTCCATTGGGCTGGACTTTTCTAGCAGTTCCAGTCTTAGCAGCAATCGAATACCCTGGGACNCCAGCTTTTCTCGCCGTACCTCTCGAAACAACCGCAGCTAACATTTGCGTCATTTCACGTGCTGCCTGCTCTCCGATCACTCGACGACTAGGAGTTGTTGCAACGTACTCTTTCTCACCAGAGCTATGTGCTATCGACGAAATGATCTGGGGNGAAACATANACNCCGCCATTCGCAAGAGNGTTATATGCACTAAGCATCTGGATTGGNGTTACATCGATACCTTGACCCATTCCTGTTGTCGCGATTTCTACACCTGACCAATTCTCGAGNCTCTTGAGCACACCTGAAGCTTCATAAGGAAAGTCCAAATCTGTCTTCTGGTTGAATCCAAAATCTATCAAATAGCGATGGAGTCTTTCCTTACCGAGGTCAAGAGCCCATGTAATCGTCCCAGTATTTGAAGAATTAACTAGTATTTCTTCTAAAGTCATCTCTTGGGTGCCATAGGTCAATCCAAGCTCAGTAAATGTACAGTCATACTTGACGCCGACACATTCTTCTTCGTCAAAAAGTTCTATAGAGTCATCAATTGCTCGAACAGTATTGGGATGAGCCAAGCCTTCGTTAACTACCGCTGCAAACGTCATTGATTTCATTACTGAGCCAGGCTCATATACCCATGTGGCCGCCCTATTCTCAGAGGTCGTAACTATTTCTCCATCTTCAGTCNTCACCATAGATGCCATAGAGAGAATCTCTCCTGTGGAAGGTTTAGATATGATAACCACACCCCCCTTAGCGCTCATTGTTTCTATTGCTGTACTCAGATCTAGTTCAACTTGTGCTTGGAGAGCTCGATCCAGCGTTAAGTAAATATCAGCACCTGGAGTTGCGGGTTCAATTTGTATTCTGCCGTTGGGGATGGTTCCACCAAATTGATTACGTTCGGCTACTTCTAGGCCCGGTTCTCCTGCTAGATACTCGTCATACTGCAACTCAATTCCGGAGATTCCTTGATTGTCGACTCCAGCCTGACCTATTGTGCCTCTGGCAAAATAGTCGCCTGACGGATTGAATCTTCTTGGTTCTTCACCAATATAGATTCCGACGAGATTCAGGTCTTCTACAGATGCTTGCATTTGAATCGTTGCTTCTCTTTGGAGATAGCTGAATCTTGATTGTCTCGTGAGTTCCGCAAGAATATATTTGGGTTTTCTGTTTATTATCGGCTCAAGAACTTGCGCATACTCTATTGCTAAATCTCCGACTACTTTAGGGTCAGCATAAATAATCGGCTGAGGAAACGATAATGCGAGTTGGGCTCCGTTTCTATCAAGTATTCGTCCTCGCTCACCTTCGGTAATGCTCTCATACATTCGTTGTTCTACGCCTATTTGCACCCTTCGATCAGAAGTAAGNACCTGAATATGAAAAAGTCTCCAACCTAGTGCNATAGCAGATATGAAGAANAANGCTATGAGTACAACCAATCGCCAATTTTCCTGTAGCGAAAAGTTGACCCTAGCCATTTCTGCCACTGCCTAGTTCTGAAATGGCTGTATCTTTCCATCTTTCCTGAGGTATATGATCTGATGCTGTGAGATACCTNACTTCTNAAGGTGTGATCATTCCAAGCCCATGGAGGTCGCCTTCTACTAATTCTTCTGGGGAAGCGAATGCAATCTTGTATATTCTTTGAGCAGACTCAAGTTCAGAAATATTAAAACGATGAGCCCTATTAACATCACTTGCATCACTTATCATCGTGATAGTCCTATCAAGACTTCGTTGATTATTAACGACTAAGGCGCTAAAGCCCACTCTTACAAAGATTCCTAGAACAATTAAAAGAACCATCCCAGAAAGAAAGCTCCAAATCCATGGCCTAGGTTTGGATAGAACACGTAAATTGGCATTTGGATTTCGTTTTTTTCTATCTAAGTCTAAAACCTGGGAAGATATAGCCATATCAGTTCCCAACCTTTTCAAACCAACGAAGACGTGCTGAACTAGATCGGGGATTCTGTCTCAACTCATTTTCTGTAGGCGTCTGACCAGTTCGAGTTACTAGTCGAATCNCTGCGTTATCTATAGGCTTTGGAAGATGCTTCGGAACTGTATTTCTTAATCCTGCTGCGGTCCGTAGTGTTCGTTTGACTATCTTGTCTTCTCCGGAGTGATAGGAGATAACTACACATCGACCNTTTGGCTTCAAGCGGNTAATTANCTTCTTTAGNGCTAAGTCAATAATCTCNAACTCACNATTAACTGCTATTCTGATCGCTTGNAATGTTCGCCTNGCCGGATGACCTGGNGATTTTCTCGAAGCTGATGGCATTGCAGCAGTAATTACTTCAGCTAATTGAGACGTGGTGACCAAAGGTCTCGCTTNGATTATTGCTCTAGCGATTCTTTTAGAGTGTATTTCGTCACCGTATTGCCTGATTATTCGGGAGAGCTCTGAGATAGTAAAGCCATTNACTATNTCTTCAGCTTTGAGATCTGTTGCCGTATTCATCCTCATATCCAATGGGCCATCAGAGCGAAATGAGAATCCCCGTGAAGGAGTGTCAAGCTGGTAGGAGGAAAGCCCCAAGTCAAACAATGCTCCTGAAATTTTATCTATCCCTAATTCATCTAGGATTTGATCGATTCGATCGAATCGCTCATGAACAAGGTCAAATCGTCCATCCAAATGAGAAAGCGTCTTACGAGCTGAAAGAAGAGCTTCTTGATCCTGGTCGATACCGACTAAATGNAGGTCTTCTCTAAGTTCCAGTAGCGCTCTAGAGTGCCCAGCTCCACCAAGAGTTGCNTCNAGAAAATANCCCGNAGGAAGTTGAGCCAGTATCGAAAGAACCTCGTTTACCATCACGGGCTGATGGGAATAGCCACTAGGGCTTGTACGGGTGATCCGGCAGCCGGATGAACCGACTGCCGGATCCAGGGGATACCCGTTTGCTGGAGAACTAGGTCGCATACTGCGAGGTCTTCTTTCTTTATCGCTTACCGGCAGCCCCCCGGTGTATATGCGTTCGTCGGGATTTCTCCCCGAGCGGACTAGATGACAAGCGGGCGGAGTAGAGGCTCGCATCTTATAAACCGGAAGGCTGCCCATAAGCGGGTAAGTGANATTTNGTTNAACTTTGCTGTATTTTGANCCTGCTTTCATTGATTATTGTTTTAGATCTTTTTCCGCNTAAAGCCATTGGCTCTCATTGGGTTGTATCTCTNNNGTCTCTTCNACGTTCTTCCAGNTTTCTGGAGTCCAAATCTCTGCACGGTTTATGACACCGATCANAACGACTTCACGTTCCAGCTCTATTTGNTCCCGNAGTTTTGGGGGAATAGCGATTCTTCCCTGACCATCCGAGCGAACCTCACTAATACTCGCCGCCCATCTTCTTTGAGCATGAGGTGAAACTTGGTTTTTTTTGACTTGCTCTATAAGGCGTGTAGCCGCTTTCCCAATCTCTTCTTCGCTGTAAACCAACAGGCAGGGGTCTTCTAGTGACTTTGTGAGAAAGGCTGCGTTNACAAGATGACGACGGAAGGTCGGTGGAAGAACTAGTCGTCCTTTTTCATCTANAAGTCTTTCGTATTCCCCTGTAAACATTATGTCCCCTGCCATTACTCGATGGGCTCTGCTGAATCCAAAGAGTAATGATTTCCTATGGGAGATCCCTTTTCTCCCATTTGCCCCACTTTAACCCATATTNTCCCATTTACAACCATTTATAGCAAAAAATAGGGAAATGTGTGCCTAGNNGAAGACGCAAGCGATCGGGAAGCTGGGTTAAAAGAGNCCAGCNGATGTCTTATTGATAGTTAGAGGGGCTTACTAAAGAGCTTTTAAGAGCGAACTAGAGCTTGTATAAAGCCGCGTAAGACTTCGTCCCTATCCAGCCGTACGCATGTTCCTGAAGCAAGAATTGCCGATTTCAAACCTTTGGTAGATGCATCGGTAAACAATGCAATCCATTCCTCCGGCCTCCATTCTAAAGCTANTGCGCATTGNAACCTGNCGCCTTNCCTCGTTCGCCTCTGGGAAATACCCAGCACNTTCTTCTCCCCAATTAATAGCTCCCCTGGAGCACGCCCTCCAAAGCAAACTAACTCTGCTAACGAGTCTTTGACAAAAGGCCTNTTGTGTATATGGGNATCGACACCCAGTGAACCCAAAGCATCTTTCCAGACTCCACCCATCCAAATTGATGCCANCCCTATATCGTCATTCCAAAGACGATGNCCTCGGGGCACAAACAAATCAACCCAAAATAAAGTCTTAGGGTCTACAAAAACTGCTCCCCCACCTGTCCTTCTTCTAGCTATCCCAACGTCTATCTTCTCGGCATATTCATAGTCTATGCATGCATCATCTTGCGAACTTCCTAAAACAAGACTTGAGTTTGTAGGTNACATCACCCATATCGCTGGAAAATTCCAATTTACATTCTCTAGAGAATGTAAATCTTGAACCTCCCCGGTCCTATCAGAAGCAATCCATCCTGGAACGCTATTGGCTAGCAGNGCCTCTTCAATTTTCACTTGCTTGATATCCTCCAGCCTCTGCACCACTCAAAATATGTCACCAAATCACTTTTAAAAAAATTTTNAGGTCCTTCATCGCCATATGCGGTAATCAGCCGGAAGTTAATATACTTTTTGTTTGGAGCGGGAAGAAAGGGAAATTTTTTATACCAGCCGTTCTCTCGAATACGCCAAAGCTGCGTAATGGCTACCTTCCACAAGTGCGGCNTNCCAATAATTACAANNGACCCCTGACTAAGTAGATTTCTCATAGAACCTCACACTAGCCAATTTAATTCATTAAACCGGCACGAAATAGCCAGCCTTCAAAAACAAAGANAAGCAAGTCGTTAACTTTCAGGGCCCTCCGGACGAAACCTTCTAAGGAAAGGGTTCCGTTCGCCTGCATTTCGGAGCCCCCCTGATCCAACCCTCATCGAAAGCTGATTCATTCCGGCTTTCCCTAGTTTCCTCATATTCTGCTCAAAATAGAGTGNAGCTGCGAGCATGATGGCAAATCCTAAAAACGCCAGCCAAAAGCTGATGGATAGAGTCAACACGATAACCGTCAGACCAATAATNAAACCAAGCACAGACCACTTGATGTTTCTGGCTGCATGGGTATAGACNGTGGTTGTAGCTACTTCATTCGCTAGATCTGGATCTGTTTCGTGGAGTTGCTGCTCTATNTGGCTAAGAATTTTCTGTTCATCATCGGAAAGTGGNATATCTCCATCATCGCACAATCATTTGCTATCAACAACGCGAAACTGATTACTTCTTTAATCGTTAGAGGGCCCCCACTGCTGCGAGCCTTTTTCTTTTGGTCGGACTCCCTTCTCTGTCAAGGTACTAGCTGCCCCTATCGACTGCGAACCGAACCTCTCCTGTATTTTATCGATAGCCTCTTCAGCATCTCGCCATTCAGGGCCATCCTTTCCAATGTCATCAAATGAAAGCTGTAGGCCCAGGTCACTTTCTGTCAGGTTCTGCACTCCAACGCCCAATAGCCGAACGCCACTTGATAGATCAATACCTTCTATAAGACTAAGTGCATTCTTTCCAATGACTCTCCCACTGTCCGTAGGGTTTAAGAGGGTAATCGAACGGGTGAAAGTTGAGAAGTCCTTAAGCCTTACTTTAAGACTCACCGTCGTCCCTAAAAAACCTAGTCCACGTAAGCGCTTACCCACTGCGTCAGCCATACGGAAAATTTCTGTAGTAATTCTCTGTTCCGAGTAAAGGTCCTCAGAGAACGTTTCCTCATGAGAAAGAGACTTAGCAGCCTGATGTGCCTCTACATTTCTCTCATCAACACCATGTGCCAGACGATGTAAGTGTGCACCAAGTGTTTTTCCTAGGGCTTGAATTAAGCTGTCACGTGGAAAGCTTCGAAGCTGGAAGACAGTCGTCACCCCCATCTGGTCTAATCGGGAAACTGTTACTGGACCAACGCCCCAAAGCGAACGAACTGGGAGTGGGTCAAGGAATTCTTGGATTTCATGCTCTTCGACAATTTTTACCCCTAGCCCGGGTATAGGCCCCTTAGGCCCCGGGCTCGGCTTCGCTTCTTCTGTCGCTAATTTAGCTAGAAATTTGTTTGGCGCTATCCCCACTGAGCAACTGAGGCCCTGCTCATGATTGATATCTCTTCTAATTGATTGAGCTATCTCGAAAGGTAAACCATGTAACCGCATACTGCCCCCTACGTCCAGAAAAGCCTCATCTAAAGAAATCGGTTCGACCAAGGGTGTATAACGTTCAAAAATTTCCATAACCTTTGAGCTAACACTTGCATAATAGGAATGATCACCCTGAAGAAAGATAGCTCGCGGACAAAGACGCCGAGCTTGGTATGTCGACATGGCGGAAAATATCCCGAATGAGCGAGCCTCATACGACGCAGCTGCTACCACCCCCCGACCTCCAGTTCCTCCAACAACTACGGGCTGACCACGTAATTCAGGCCTTCTAACTAGTTCAGCGGAAACAAAGAAAGCATCCATATCTACATGCAAAATGTGTGAAGTCATTTCTACGTTCTTGGTCCTATTCTTACTCTAATTCAAGCAGCATCAAGAACGTTTTGCTGGCATTAGATCGTCAAATGAACCGATACGATAAAAGCAATGCAGGAAAACAATGAAAACGGCGAATCTAGCGAAAAGAGCGTTGCAAAGTTCCAAGAGAACTCTCTCGAACTTCCCAAGGCAGATCATTTGTTTACAACTCCACCACGACATATCCAAGTGTTCTCATTCGTTGCAATTTTGATCGGTGGTCTATGTGGAGGGCTAATAGGTTATGCATTCACAGATCTTCAGTGCTCCGAAGGATGTTCAAATCTATCGGGGATTAGTGCAATCATCGGAGCACTAATCGGAGCGGGAGGCGTCGGAATTGTTTCAGTTCTGGTTCTTCGGGCAGTGACCGAATGGAGAACCAAAACCAATAAAGACGCAAAGTAAACCTATGTCCTCTGAGCCAGAGAGTAGCGTCGACTTTATTGAATTGCGAGATATTGCTAATGACGCCGCCAAGCAAGCCAGTGAATACATCCTGCAGGAAAATGGCAATAAAGCACTTCAAAACATTAAGTCAAGCCCCTCAGACTACGTTACCGAAACCGACAAGCAGGCCGAAGCTCTTATTGTAAGCATAATCAAAGACGCAAGACCGAAGGATGGGTTCTTGGGAGAGGAAGGAGCAGCAGAGCAAGGACAGTCAAATGTTCAATGGATAATTGACCCTATCGACGGAACAACAAATTTCGTTTATGGGCATCCAGGATTCGGCCCATCGATTGCAGCAAAGATAGGAAATGAAATTGTAGCTGGAGCTGTTACCGATTCGAGCCTTGGAGAAGTGTTTGATGCTGCGATGGGGTACGGGGCAAGATGTAACGGAGAAGGAATCACCCTAGAGAAGTCAACCACGTTAGAAACATCGCTTATCGCTACAGGGTTTAGTTATAGAGATGTGGATCGAATCACTCAAGTCGAAATACTTCTAAGGATTATCCCCCATATAGCCGACATCCGAAGGATGGGAAGTGCTGCGATCGACTTATGTTCTGTCGCCAAAGGCAGAGTTGATGCTTTTTTTGAAACAGGACTAAACGAATGGGATTTCGCTGCTGGCATGCTAATAGCCTCTGAAGCTGGAGCTACGACACTTCTAGTTAACGATTTTGCTGGCAAAAACTTAACTCTTGCTATCAATCCCTCAATTGAAGAGCAATTTAAGGATCTTCTTTATTCAGCTGCACGAAATATAAATTCGTAGATATTTAATGCCCTACTTTTAACCCAACGTAGCCTTTGCCTCTATCATATTGGAATGAGCACCAAGGTACTTGTGGTAGAGGATGACGAACGAATCAGAACTGCTGTCCGACTTGCCTTGGAGAATGAAGGATGGGAAGTCGTAGAAGCAAGAAGTGGGGAGGAAGCCCTCGAGATCTTTCCAGAAGCTGATGCTCATATAGTTCTTATAGATATCATGCTTCCGGGAATAGATGGCTTCGAAGTTTGTCGGACTGTTCGAAGACAAAGCGACATTCCCGTAGTGATGGTTACAGCCAGAGATGATACGCATGATGTCGTTGCTGGTTTGGAAGCCGGTGCCGATGACTACCTGACAAAGCCTTTCGCTCCTAAAGAGCTAAGTGCAAGAATACGAGCCCTCCTCCGAAGAGTGCGCATTCCGACCACAGAGCTGAGCAATCTTGAGTTTGGAGATCTTAAAATACTCCCTGACCAAGGGCAAGTAATCGTCGATAAGAAAGCAATACACCTAACACGGACAGAATTCCAGCTACTTATAGAATTAGCATCAGCGCCTGGGAGAGTCTTCAGCAGGGATGAATTACTTGAGCGAGTATGGGGGCGAGGATATTTCGGTGATGGAAGACTTGTGGACGTCCATATTCGCCGACTTCGAAAAAAAATAGAGCCAGAAGATGCAAAACCGCGTTATGTAATCACCGTCAGGGGTTTTGGCTACAAACTTCAAGGATAACCCTCAATGGCCATTCAAATTAGGCGCGGTGTTCGTCTCAGAGCGAGAGTTACTCTTGCATTTGGGCTTGGAGCATTGATTCTAACGACAGTGCTTTCAATCGTTACTTATTTACTCGTGAGAGATAACTTACTAGAAACGCGAGAACAAAGCGCTCAAAGTGTGGCCACGGTAAACGCGAACCAGGCACAAAGAAGAATAATAGAAGAAATTGACACTGGAACAGCCCGCGACCTTCTTTCAAACCTACGAGGGGTTAGAGCCGAATCCACTCCAGCCATACGACTTGACAACAACTGGATTTCTGCTGACCCAGTTCTATTCGAAGCTCCTGGAAATATCGATTCTGAACTATTGAACCTCGTTAATACTTCAGAATCTTCTGGGGCAAAAATGANATACCGATTAAGCAATGGAANCCCCGTTCTTGTTATAGGGTTTCCTCTAACTGCACNGGATGCCCTATATTTCGAGGCAACTCCACTTGACGATATTGAAGATACCTTANATGCACTCTCCCAGATCCTAATAGTAACGAGTGCAGGGATTTGTCTTCTCGGAATAGCTATTGGCACTTTCGCTTCTCGAAGATTGTTGCTCCCAGTCGAAAAGGTTGGTCAGGCTGCCAGAGCTATCGCTACAGGTGATTTAACCGCCCGATTGGAAGTTGGACGAGATCGCGACCTCGAACAACTAACTGACTCCTTCAACCAAATGGCTTCTAACCTCGAAGAGCGGATACAAGCAGACGCCAAATTTGCAAGCAACGTTTCACATGAATTGCGCTCCCCACTTACGACAATTATGGCCTCTCTAGAAGTGCTGAATGCAGATAAAAACACCTTCAATGAAGCTTCATCAGTTGCGCTTGATCTCCTTACCGAAGACCTTGAACGTTTTCGTCAATTGGTAGAAGACCTCCTNGAAATCTCACGATACGAAGTTAATGCAAATGCNTTGGATCTTGAGAGGTTTTTGCTTAAAGAATTCCTCAGGGCTATTGCGATCCAATCAGGGCACGAACTTCTTCAAGTGGAGTTCATTAATTGCGCTGATCAAACGATAATCGAAGCAGATAAAAGACGACTAGCGCGGGTAATGAACAACCTTCTAGAAAATGCAACTAACTACGCTGGAGGTGCGACAAGANTAACGGTGACGCANCATAATAACGATATCGAAATCTCANTCGAGGACAAGGGCCCTGGAATTCCCGAAGAAGAACGTAATACAATCTTTGAAAGATTCGCCCGAGGAGCAGAAGGAGGCCGACGAGGAAAAGGAACGGGAACTGGACTGGGCCTCTCACTTGTTGCAGAACACCTTAAACTTCACGGCGGCAAGGTNAACGTTCGTGCTCATGGGAACGGAGAAAGTGGCTCAGTTTTTACGGTTACTCTTCCAAAGGTAGTTAAATGAGAANAATTTTCACCCCCTTATTNCCTTTAGCTATATTATTTTTCTTAGGATGTGGAATTCCGCAAGATTCTTCGCCCGTTTCAATACAGTCAACATTTCCAGAGAACACGACGCCGCAAACAGACACTCAGGAAAGTGAAGACTCTCGAACCTTTACTATCTACCTACTTGACGCTGAAAGTCGGTTAGTCCCAGTCACGCGCGAGCTGTCTGGCACCGAACTTAGAATCACAGATCTCATTAACGAACTCATAGCGAACCCCACAGAAGCTGAGTCAAGCATGGCCCTGAGCACAGCTGTTCCAGTAGGTCTGTCGTTAGACGGAGTAAGCGTCGATGGAGTGGTTGCAAAAATTAATTTTGAACCCGGAGGGTTAGAAATAGTCGAAGGAGAACAGCTTACGGAGGCACTTGCTCAGATTGTCTGGAGCGTTACAGAGTCAGGTGACGTAACGAGTTTGATTATTTCCATAGAAAGTGAAATAAAGACTTGGCCTACGCCAGATGAAGGTGACCAAAATTCATTAACACGAAGTCAGTTCATTAGCTACGCCCCCCAAGTATCAGTTATTGGATAGAGATAAACCATTGAACATGAGAAAACATGACGATCGTCCTCGCAATTGATGCTGGCACTACGGGGGTTCGCACTCTAGCTGTTAATAACAATGGAGATATCGTCTCTTCCTCTTATAGGGAGTTTAAACAATATTTTCCTAACCCTGGGTGGGTTGAACATGATCCAGAAGAAATCTGGAATGCTGTTCAGTCAACTATGTCTGACGTTGTTTTAAGCATTTCAGGTCCAATAGCTGCAATAGGTATCACCAACCAACGCGAGACTGCAGTGGTTTGGGATCGAGAAACTTCACTCCCGCTACATCGGGCCCTTGTTTGGCAGGATAGACGCACAACTTCTAGGTGCACAGAACTAGAAGATAATGGGCTTACCTCGACCATAAGAGAATCGACAGGACTTATCATCGACCCTTACTTTTCAGCCACTAAATTCGAATGGATTGCGAGAAATTTACCTGTAAAAAATAACGCTGTTTTGGGAACCATCGACAGTTGGCTTATATGGAAACTGACGGATGGGAAAGTTCACGCCACTGATACCTCGAACGCTTCACGTACAATGCTTTTTAATATTAATAGCCTCAGGTGGGACAACGAACTTCTTGACTTATTTGGTATAAACGAGTCTAGTTTGCCTCATGTCAAAGCTTCGAATGGCGATTTCGGGGAGACAGGAAAAGAAGCATCCTGCGGTAAAGGAATTCCAATTAGAGGGATAGCAGGCGACCAACAATCCTCACTATTTGGTCACGCTGCGTTTTCTAAAGGAGACGCTAAAAACACGTATGGAACTGGCTCTTTCATTCTTATGAATGTCGGAACAGAATCACCTAAACCAGTTGAAGGTCTTCTATCTACAGTTGCTTGGACCCTAGAAGAGGATGGAACAACAACTACGACTTATGCTCTCGAGGGCTCTATCTTCTCCACTGGAGCGACAGTTCAATGGTTACGAGATGGATTGGGCATGATTTCTGAGGCTTCAGAGCTCGAAACTCTAGCTCTTCAATGCTTAGACACGGGAGATGTTTTTATAGTCCCAGCATTTACCGGCCTCGGTAGTCCTTGGTGGGATCCTCTAGCTCGGGGAACACTTCTAGGAATCACTCGTGGGACGGGGAAAGCAGAGATAGCCCGAGCAGTAATCGAATCAATCGCCTATCAAACACGCGATGTAACAGAGGCAATGCAAATTGCCTCAAATCAGCAGCTACAAAATCTAAGAGTTGATGGTGGCGCATCAGTAATGGATCTTCTCTTGCAAATTCAAGCAGATCAACTGCAAGTTCCAGTTCTTAGACCTCAATCAAAGGAAGTCACTGCTCTTGGTGCGGCATTTCTCGCTGGGCTTTCGATAGGCATTTGGACTTCCCTTTCTGAGGTTGAAGAGAAATGGAAGTTGGATGTCCAGCTACAGCCGGAGGTAGATCGTTTAACAGCTGATACAGCCCACTCTCGATGGCTTCAGGCCATAGAGCGCAGTAGGTCTTGGGCAATAAGCAGCTAGCGACTAGATACTAAAGATCCGTCAGCGTGTTCTTTATATGGCGTATAGCTTGAGAAGTACGTTGTTCATTTTCGATGAGAGCAAACCGAACATACCCTTCACCTCCTGGTCCGAATCCCACTCCTGGAGAAGTAGCTACTTTCGCTTCTTTTACGAGCCAAGAGGCAAACTCTATAGATCCCATATGCTTATATTGCTCAGGAATAGGTGCCCAAGCGAACATTGTCCCTTTAGGGGGTTCAATACTCCACCCGATCCTATTCAGACCGTCACACAATGCATCACGNCGACTTTGGTATATCTTATTAACTTCTTTAGGGTGGTCGCTTGCCTCGTTNATTGTTACGGTTGCTGCAATTTGTATTGGCTGGAACGTTCCATAGTCTAAATAGGATTTAATCTTAGCTAAAGCTGCAATGACCTCACTATTTCCAAGCATGAATGCCACACGCCAGCCAGCCATAGAAAATGACTTTGTCATTGAGTAGAGCTCTACAGCAACATCTTTACCTCCATCAGCTTGGAGGATAGAGGGAGGCTGGTATCCATCAAAGCCTAAGTCCGCATATGCGAAATCGTGAACGAGGAGAACTTCCTTTTCTTTGGCAAAGTCAACTACCTGTTGCATAAAGTCCAGGTCGACACACATGGTAGTTGGATTGTGTGGGAAAGAGAGCAAAATTACTTTCGGGCGAGGCCAACTATATTCCCACCGTTCTCTCATGGCCTCAAAGAANTCAGATCCGCTTGTAAGAGGAATCTCTCGNACCTCTGCGCCTGCAAAGAGAGGTGAGTACAGATGAATGGGGTACGAGGGGGACGGAACCAATACAGCATCTCCNGGCTGAACGAGAGTCCACATTAGATGAGATAAACCTTCTTTAGCGCCAATTGTGTTAATCGCCTCAGTCTCTGGATCAAGAGAAACTCCGAAAGTTTCCTCGTATAAACCGCATATCGCTTCTCGAAGTTTTGGAATTCCCTTACTCAGTGAATACCGATGATTTTTGGGATTCTGAGCAGCTTCACAGAGCTTATCGACAGCAATTTTTGGAGATGGAAGGTCGGGATTTCCGAATCCAAAATCAATAATGTCATCACCTTCACGGCGCCCTTTGATCTTTAAGTCATTAATGATTGTAAAAACATATGGGGGAAGGTTTGCTATTCTCCGAAACTCCATCAACTCAGGCTATCTCNATTATTAGCAAGGGACGTGTACCTTCGTTTATCTCTTCTACGCTAGAAGATTCTGCTTNGCTAGCAGTGCTGCCCCGATGGCACCTGCTCTGTTTCCAAATTCCGCCAGAACAATCGATTCTTGCGACCTTAGTGAGCGTTCTGGAGTCAATCTCTCGAAGCTCCTCCTTACTGGGACCAGTAAGTGCTCGCCCAATTCTGTGATACCGCCACCTAGAACTATCGTCTGTGGGTCAAGGATATTAACTAAATTTACTAGGCCTATAGCTAGCCAATCGCTGAAATGCTCCAGCACTCTTATGGCTTCTTTATCATTTTTTAGAACCAATCGAGCTACCATTTCGCTACTAACCGGCCTGCCACCTTCGAACTCATCCCCCCCAAGAGGTCCGATTTTTCCAGCTGATCTAAGGTACTCAGCGATACCTCCNAAAGATGATCCTGCAGCGTACCGTTCCCAGCATCCCGAGCGCCCACAGGGACAAGGTAGACCGTCGGGCACAATGGTCATATGGCCGACCTCCCCTGCAAACCCGGATGCTCCTCGAAGTAGTTCAGAATTAAAGTACAATCCAGCTCCAATTCCTGTGCCTAAACAAACCATAATGACGTTTTCAGATTCTCGAGCGACCCCTAACTGGACTTCAGCCCACGTAGCACTTGTAGCATCATTTTCTATTAACACTGGAACATCCAACTCGCANCNAACCTTTTCAAGGAGGGGGAAATTCTTAAAGGTTGAAAGATTTGGAGATGTTCTAACTACGCCAGATCTGTCGACAAATCCTGCTACNCCAATACCGACACACCCTATTTCGGGTGTTTCACTTTCTTGAAACCGATTAGCGATATCAATTAGTGACTTGATGATTTTTTCATGATCATCTTCGCAAGGCTGGGAGATTACGTCTCCGAATGAAAGGTCGGAACGAAGTGCAACACCCCGTATATTCGTCCCACCAATATCGAACCCCAAAGAAATGGGGCCTTTAGGGTTCACGACGACACTACTACTTCTACTCTTTTTCGAAGATCTTCTAGTGCTGCTCTAATAATACGTGACTCTGCTCTTCGTTTCACAAAGCCNGGGATAAGGATGGCTAAGTCTGCAGCTAAATGGTAAGTCACTTCGGTCTCAGCCCCTCCGTTGATAGGGAGAAACTCATACTCGCCCTCAAGTTTTCTTGTTATNTCTCCCTCAATCTGTCTCCATNCGACTCGCAACGGATTACTGCCATAGTAATACCTAAGTGTATATGTCGTACTTCTTCCCATAGCTGCAACCCGAAATTGAACNTCTCCTCCCCTGCCCTCATTGTCAGTTGCAACTATCGTGGCTACTTTTATATCTGACGCCCAATCTGGGTAATGCTCGAAATCAGTTATGACATCAAANCATTGTTGAGGAGTTGCTGAAATAACAGTTTTTTGTTTGGCATGATCACTCATAATCATCCCTCTCGTTGTCGATTGATGTGTTTTCTCTTCCTGTAAAAGACCCGTGGGAAATTGCCCACATATTGAGATTACCAATTGGATACACAGAGGCAAGGATACCGAAGGCGAAGTTCGTGCTNGATGAAAGAGCAGCAAAGAAAATCCCCGCTATTAGGTTCACTGAAAAGGAGCCCCACAGGATGATTCGAATTCGCCTAGGGAAGGACATGGATAGAAGAAATAAGTCTCCAGTAGTAACAGTCTGATGGCGNCTNAGCTCTAGGGACTTTAAAAAAGCTACTGAGCTAAGCACCAATCCGATGCAAAANATTGAGAGTGAGAGAATAACATACGCAAGTTCCAGAGNCTCAAATGCAATNGCTAGGAANCCACAAATAAGAAAAANGATTGTTCCCATCCATGAGGTTGTTTCATAGTTTTTTTTCATGAGACTAAAATCCCGGTTATGTGGGCCCTTTATTGCTGTTGTTTTAGGAGTGCTTCCCAATACTTTATCCCTAGGTTGTCATATGAGAATTCTTTCTCAGCGCGTGCTCGCGAATTCCTTCCCATCTCCTTTCTGGTTTCTGAATCNACGAGAAGCTGTTCTAATGCTTGTTTAACGGCAGTGGAGTCTGTTGGACTATCGACAACAAAACCAGTCTCCCCNTCCAAGACTGCTTCGTCAGCCCCACCGCTTCTNCCTGCGATTTGTGGCACCCCACAGGCTGCTGCTTCAAGAAATACTATTCCAAAACCTTCCTGCTCTAACCCTCCCCATCGCACGCGGCATATCATGCCAAAGACGTCAGCNATCCCATAGAGCTCTGATACTTCATCATCGGGCACATAACCGAGGAATGTTACTGGCGCGTTAGTTGACTGAGCAAGTGCTTTAAGGCGACGGAGATCTCTACCAGTCCCAGCTATTAAAAGGTGGACTCTGGGCCTGGTTTTTACCAGTTCTGAAGTTGCAGAGATTAAGACATCCATACCCTTTCTCGGCACAAGCCTACTCAAGGTCAAAATCACTTC
>PBPU01000051.1 GCA_002724825.1 Acidimicrobiaceae bacterium | reverse complement strand
TTGCCACCGGGGGCGGTCGTTCAATTTGAGCGACTTGGGTATTTTCATCTTGACGAGGAAACCCCTGCGTTTTTTCATAGAACTGTTGGGCTTCGAGATGAATGGGCAAATATTGTTAAACGGCGAAAAAGCTCCTAGCTAGATTCGCTCTTGAGGAGACCGCACTCTCCCGTCACCGTGGGCGAAGAGTACATCGTTATAGCCTTGCCCTTTGGGAAGGACATCTAGATACTCTGGAATGTGGAAACTGACATACACTGTTCTCCTATAACTCGCAGCTCCTGTAGGCGGTGGTGCTACATGCAACGTGTGGCCATAGTGCACTGTGACATCACCCGGTTCGGCATTGACCGGAACTACTGCTAAAGATCGATCAGCGTGTTCTGCTCCGCCGGCAAAGTTGTTTGTACCGGGGAGGAATTTTAACTGGCCTGATTCTTCTGATGCGTTATCTAGCTGTATGCCCATATTGAGCCCTGGGCAGAGAAGTGGGTGCCCTCCCATTCCACAATCCCTATGCCATGGGAGGTCTGATAACCCTTCAGTTATTCCTGGCACTTTTATTACAGCAGCGACGCCATCACCATGCTCCGGTGCAGGTATTAACGGACTGGTCGATAACCCTGCGAGATATTGTAACCTTTCGTCATAAGGAAGGTCAGAAAATAGCTGTGACCCATAATTGAGGTATGTTACGCGGCAGCATTGTTCTTTTCCGTGGCCATCTCTAGCCCACCAGGAACGCTTATCCTCTGGGTCTGCTGAGANGCGACGAGCTTCAACTTCCTCTTTCATCTTTTCAATTTCTTCATCCAAAAAGACTCCCTTAANAAGAAGGAAACCNAAACGGTTCAGAACGCTCTTCATGTCGCTGAATTTATCGTGCATGGAGAATGCATAACTGTCGCCTNTTACTTCTTTGGAAGGGGACCATATGGGGCGATCATTGTACAGCCCCTGTAGGGCAGGTTCCCATTTTGCAAGATGATTGAAACTTCCTCTCTCAANAGTAATTCTTCCTTGAATAGCTAGCCCCATGATTGACCATGCTTCGGTAATCAGATCAGACCATGCTGCTGCGTCTGTTGAAATTAGAAGGGAAGCGTTTTCTGTACCTTCCTCAACGATAACTTGNCCTTCTTGAGCTTTGAATGTCCATCCGTGCTCGTCTTCTAGCTGAATGCCNATTGACCTGCCNTCTCCGACAAGTTCTGCTACCTCAGCTCCTCGTCGTCCAGCTGCTCGGTTAGCGATCTGGGTCGAGTNNAAGTCNTNAACGTCAGCTGAGCCGAAATATGCGTTCAANGTCTTCATGGTNAGAAGTATAGTAGAGCCTATTGTGNATCTTGAAATGCCGATCTAGGGGAACTGGAAGGTGCTAAACGANGAGTCTTCGTAGTTTGAATTTATTCCCATTCAGCACGGATATGTGGTGGGATTGGTCGTATTCGGGGATACCAGGGAGAGCGCAGGGGATCTCCCGGGTTTAGCGATAGAGATAATCCTGGAGTGAGCGGGACGGTAGGTCGGGTAGGTGGCCGTTTTGCATATCGAAGNTCATCGCCATATAGNCGGATAGTTATAGCTCTTCTCCTGCTATCGGGGCCTGTAGGTCCACCACCGTGAAGAACGCCGGGGTGGGCAAATATGACGTCGCCGGGAGATATTTCCCAAGATCGTATATCGTATTCTTCCCTATTAGCTTCAATGTCTGGAAGCGGCGGTAACTGATCGCCATAATGAGGGGCGGTTGGATCTTCTGANACTTTCGAAGGGCTAAAACCGTCGTACATTGTCCCCTTATGCGANCCGGCTACATACTCGAGACATTCTATTTTCGATAGTGGGTCAAGAGATATCCATGCAGATGCAATCTGTTCTCCTTCAATAGGCCANTACGGTGTGTCTTGATGCCACGGAGTGCGTTCAGCATTCCCGCCTTCTTTGACGAAGAACTCATCAGAATATAACCATAGATTCTGGGANCCGATAATTTTTCCTACTANGTCGGCTATGGGAGAGTCATAGACAAAGCGTCGGATTTCTGGAATCACATCAAAATTTCGGATCGTTTCGATGAATTCTCCTTCTTGACCTTCGAAAAACTTATGAAGACGTTGGGAGCTTTCGTTGAGGACACGCTCTAANCCAACTTCNAGCAGCAGAAGCCATTCAGGATGCAAGAGATTNTTGATCATAACAACNCCGTCTTTTTTATACTGTTCCATATCATTTGNAGTGATAAGCGTTACGGGGTCATCGGAGAATTTTTCTACAGTTCCCGGNAGTTCAGAAGATCTTCGATTTACTTGGTTCTCATTCATCTAAAGCTCACAAACTCGTCCAACGATNTAGTCCCATGATGTCCCCCGGCAGGTCATTTCCTTCATAGAGTTTTTCCTGAAAGCGTCGCATGCCGCTAAGCCATCGATCCATATCTTCTGCTCGATANTTTATGTAGTCTTCAACTTGCCGATGTGGGAGNACAAGAAANCGTTCATCTTGGATTGCTGATATGCACTCTGTGGCTACTAGATCGGGTTCGAGTATCCCATCAGAGCTTGCAACTCCTCCTTCTTCCCATTCAGCTTCTTCTCCTGGTATTGCGTCGGGGCTATTTATGATTATGTCCGTACGAACCGCTTGCGGGCATAGCACTGAGACGCGTATCCCTTGATGGTGGTGCGTGATAGCTAGCCATTGAGCCAACGAAATTGCCGCCCCTTTTGTAACCGAGTAAGCAAGAGACCCTATTTGTGTTAGAAGGCCAGCTGCTGAGGCAGTATTGAGTAGGTATCCCCCTCCATTTGCGATCATCTGAGGGAGCACAGCTCTTGCAGCATAAATGTGGGCCATAACATGNACCTCCCACATCTGGGTGATCCTTTCGTTCGTGTCCTCTAACCCGGCATTGGTAACAAAGCCTGCATTTGAGCAAAAGAGGTCGATGGGNCCATGTTGTTGTTCCACAGNATCTACGAGATCTATTATCTGCTCTTCCTTGGCTACGTCGACCATCATGGCGGAACCNTTAACTTCGTCTGCTACTGACTGAGCGTTCTCATAGTTGATGTCGGTGACAACAATCTGTCTAGCGTTAGCTTTTGCCATAGCTCTTGCCATAGCGGCCCCTATTCCTGCTCCACCGCCGGTAATGACGACTACTTTTCCATCTAGATCCATTTTTTTCCTTACCTTGTGTGAATCAGTACCTTATCTGCGTTCAACACTTTATTNAATTAAAGCTAGTGCATACGTGGCGTTTGGGAAAAAATGTCTTACAGTGGAAGAAACCCGTGTGGGCTGTTGACGATGTGCAACCCAATCGAACTTGGTTTGCTTTCGGCCAATGAGCCGCATGGTTTTCGGCGGTTTTTTACAATAAGAAGCCATTTACTCTAAGGAGATAGCCGTAACTATAAATACAGAATCAGATCCCATTTCCGCGTATGAAATTTCGCTGCTGACACAAAAGCATTTGGATGGGGTTGGAACTCAGGACGAACTTACTCTGCTTCTAGAGCATAGACAGCTCTGGGTTGAAAGCTTATTTAAATATCTTGAATTGACAGATCGGGCTATTGCTAATGCTCGAAAGAGCTACCGCGGGTCTGTGCGTCGAACTGTCCTCGACGACTTGAATAGCGAGGCCGACCGTATAGACAGTGTGCTCACTGAGCTGCTTGGACCTGCTCCAAAACGTAGTGTCTCTCATGGTGGGGAATCGTCGATCGCTGACTTATCGATGCCGGTTCTCCAACTTGCATGGAGTGATGGGCGTCTTATTGCATGGTCAGGTGGGCACAAAGCAGAACCAGAAGACTATGAGCAGATCCTTGAACGTCTTGCGGCGCATGGTGCGAGCGCTATTGAATGGGCCCCGAGTGATGATATTGCTTTGCCGGGAGATGTAAAAGCTCCTTGTGTTTCTGCTCCGATAGCGGCAACCCTTGGATGGCTGGTCTCTCTTGGGGGGATGAGAGGATCAAACTTAGGTGCAACTGCAATATGGATGGGCGTTGCAGCAGGGACCGCCGTGAAATTAGTTATCGAAGGAAAAATGTTCCCCCTCCTTCATGAAGTTAGCGGCACTCATAACGATGAAACAGATGAAGCCCTTTTCCATATTCGATGGGCTCCAGCTTTGCTTGATGCTGACCTTCATGCGCAGCTTGTGAAGTCTGCTCCTGGGGCGGTGATGGTGACTTCGGGCGAGACCGATAGGCATAAATTCACTGGGAAAGTCATTGGTGATCTTACTGATTCGATTGTGAGGATGGCTGCTAGCCAAATAGATCTACCCCCTACCCCTTCGAGCCTCTCATCGAAAGAAGATGTTGGGGAAATGATTGTCTCTCGTCTTGATGGAATGGCATTTCGTGCACCAGCTGATGACGCCACAGATATTGCTCGTCGGTTAACACAATGGTCGGTTCCTGTAACTGGTTTAGCGAAATTGAAAATTGTTGTCCAGCTTGATCCTCCTGATGATTCTGATACTTGGCTCGCCCGTGTATTGGTTCCAAATGGGAAAGATGAACTTGAACCTATTGAAGTTACGGTAACTACGGGGAGCGAAGCGCGACGGAAATTAGTCAATAAGCAAATCACGAGGCTCGAACGCCTATTTCCAGAGTTGCTTCGTCCCGGAGGTCGTCGAAGAGGCGAGGTTCTTTTATCGCAGGGTGAAGCATGGGAGCTTATGAGTAATGTTGGAGAGACGCTTACAGCAGCGGGTTATGATGTGCGGGTTCCAAAACTCACGAATCGGAAAACAACTCCTATTCTCAGAATTACAGCTGATAGTCAAGACACTGTTGTAGGAGCTCAGCAAATAGCTGATGTTCGGTGGACAGCCGTTTTTGATGATGTTGAGTTGGATGCTGAACAGATCAGAGAACTCGCTTCTCAAGCGAAGCCGCTCGTGGAGTCTAAGGGCCAGTGGGTTGAGCTCGATAAAGCTGATCTTGCTGAAGCTGCCGCTGTTTTAGCAGAGCGGTCGGACATGACAAAAATGTCTGGGGCTGAGATGCTCAGACATGCGTTAGGTTTAGAGGGATCTGCTCTGGGTGGAATTTCACTCGCTGGAGGAGGTTGGGCAGTCGAACTGTTGCGCAGCGTGAAAGAATTACCTGAGGACCCAGAGACTAAGCCAGAGAACTTTGTTGGGGAATTACGCAGCTATCAGGCTGATGCTCTTGCGTGGCTTGAATTCCTTGAGGATGCTGGTCTCGGGGGATGCCTCGCACTTGATATGGGCCTAGGCAAAACACCGACAACTCTTGCCTCTGTCGCAGATGGGAGGAGTGAGAAGACGAGCCTCGTTGTAGCTCCGCCAGCTGTTGTTGGGAATTGGAAGTCTGAGGCGCAAAAATTTGTTCCAGGTGTGAAAGTGCTTGTCCATCATGGGCCGAATCGCGCTAAAGGAGACTCCTTGAAGACAGCAGTTGAGAAGAATGACCTTGTGATCACTACTTATGGAACCGCAGTTAGAGACATTGATCAGCTGGAAGGATTTGATTGGGCAAAAATTGTCTTGGATGAGGCTCAAGCTATTAAGAATCCTGCTGCAGAAACTTCTAAGCAGCTTCGACGGCTTGACGCTCGCTCTCGTGTTGCACTTACAGGTACTCCCATTGAAAATGGTCTTGGGGATCTATGGTCAATTCTCGATTGGGCTAATCCTGGTTTGCTTGGACCTCGAACGCAATTTATTGCTCAGTTAACACCGGACCAGAAGCGAGAAACCGGTAGTGAGGATGCCTTAAAAGCATTAAATGGGATCATGGTGTATCGAAGGACCAAAGCTGAGCCTATTATTGCGGCCGAGCTTCCTGACCGTATTGATGAAGTTGATCATTGTGCAATGACTCCTGAACAAATTGGCTTGTATCAAGCTGTTATTGATTCCCTTATTGAAGAAACTGAAAAGAGTGATGAGGGGTCTCCTCAACGTAAAGGCGCTGTCCTTGCAGCGATAACTGCATTGAAACAGATCTGTAACCATCCTTTGAATTATCGTGATGATGGTGGGCCGATAGAGGGAAGGTCTGGGAAACTTGACCGGCTTTATGAATTGGTTGAAACGGTTTTCGGAGCAGAAGAACGACTTTTAGTCTTCACCCACTTTGCGACTTGGGGTGAACGGCTTGCTGGTCACCTTTCTCAGAAGTACGATCTCCCGATTGACTGTTATCACGGCGGGCTAGGTCGTGGCGCACGTGACAGGATGGTCGAGACTTTTCAAAGTGGTTCCGGCCCTGGAGCGATGGTCCTTTCGTTAAAAGCTGGCGGAACTGGACTTAATTTGACTGCAGCTAACCATGTTATTCTTTATGATCGTTGGTGGAATCCTGCTGTCGAAGATCAAGCTCGTGACAGGGTATGGCGAATTGGGCAGAAAAATACTGTTATTGCCCATAGATTAATCTGCCCTGGAACTGTTGATGAACGCGTTGAAGAGGTCGTCGCAGGGAAGCGACAAATAGCGAACCTTGTTCTGCCGAAGTCCAGCTCTATTGGAGATTTGAATGCAGAGCAGCTTCAACAGGCATTCGGAATAGATACAGAATTTATGCTTGAGTATGAATCGCGACAGAATGGCGGGGGTGATGGCGATGAGCACTAAGCGCAACTCTGGAAATTCTACCTCTGGTTCCCGACCTGTTTCCCCATCTGGTGGAACTAGGAAAAGGAGGCGGCGGAGTCGAAGTAAGCCTGATCCGAGAAAGTTCTGGGGTAATCCTGAAACACTTCCTAGGGCTATCTATGATTTATCAGCTCCTGTGGTAACTAACGCAATACCGGCATCGCTTGGGCGGCCGCCAATCACTGGGCAAGAAACAGTCTCAATAAAATATTTTGACGCTATCTATGATCGGTCAGTCGGTTTGGCTTTCGTTCTTGCTACAGCTGGAGGTTTAGACCTTCCTGCTCCTGAAGGTGAGGAAGCGATCGAAGCTGAAGATGAGCATAATGCTGTCAACCCAGTGGTGGACTCATTTAACGCGATTGAGTCTCCTGAAAACGCCATTGACGGAAACAAATTCTGATTTGATTCGCTATTAGAAGAGTGCGTCTTGCACAAGTAACTCCTCAGTATCGAATCGCCCGATTTCCATTTCAACGCCAAATAGAGGATTCAGGTCGGCGATAAATACATCTGATGAATCTTCGGGGGATAAGGCGGCGATTCTTCCCACCATACCGACGATTTTCAATGCATGAGCTCCGTTGGTAAGGTCTCGCGGGTACAGGTGGACGTTACTCCAGAGATTATTTTCTAGAGCATCGTTTTCCCACTCTGTTACATGCGGTTCATAGTCTAGATTCTGCGCATCTTCGAGGACAGCCTGGACTTCCCTGATGGAGCGTTCGAGTTTGTTCTTTGCATCTTTCCTGCTTATCGGGTTTGCCAATCCGGCGAGTTTTCGTTTTGTTGATACTGCCTGCTGTATTGAAAGCTGGTCGGTGACAAGGTCTTCCAGTATCCGCACTGTGTAACCATTTAATGTTTTGGCGACAATGGTTGCCCATATGGCTCCCTGTTCTCGTAGGCGCCGTTCTTTTCGTTTCTGGGTTGTTGTTCCAACCTTTAAAGACCCATCTGCGAAACATGCCAGGTACAAGAGGTTCGGTTGGTCCATGTGGCTTCGGAACGCTTCGGGTACTTCATCGATACTTTTCTTGTGTGATTGGTGGAGATTAGCAGCGTACCGTGCATCAGCGCTGGAACATTTTATGCATTTTCTTCCTTGCTGGAGTTCTTCTAGGCACATCTCGTAAGAAGTGCCATTCGGGGTCATTGCAGTATGGCCAAGACAGAACCTGCGTGTTTTACTTGTCACTCTGTAGAGCAATGGATAGTTAACTGCCGACTCGGTTATTGCTGTCGGCTCGTTTCCGTTTCGCATCCGTAATATGGGGTCTGACTCCTGCCAGTTTAAGGAGATAAGAACCGTAGAAGATGGAGATTCTGTGGTCACAATTCTGTAGTTTAGCTCTTGTCTTGATGGTGATAGTGGAGAAAGGCGATGCGAGTGCCGATCCGGCACGTAAACTAAATACGTCCATTATTTGCGATGTATATTGCCTACGTGGATGTAAATTCGTTCCTTATATCTGAAAGGTGACTACCTATGTCTTCGGTTCCTCCTCAGCAGTGCCTTGTGGCATTAGATGTTGAAGGTGTTCTCACCCCGGAGATTTGGATTGCGGTTGCTGATGAATTCGGAATAGAAGGGTTAAAGCGAACCACAAAGGACGAACCCAATTACCAGTTGTTGATGGATTCTCGTATTAAATTAATCAACTCCAACGGCATTGGGCTTGAGGACATACAATCTGTTATTGGATCGTTGTCACCTCTAGATGGTGCTTCTGATTTTTTGGATGAACTTCGTTCTCGTGTTTCAGTAGTTCTTCTTTCTGATACTTTTGAGGAATTTATTCAGCCTTTGATGGATCAGTTGGGAAATCCGTTGATTCTCTGCCATCGTTTGATTGTTGACTCTAGTGGAGTTATTACTGGTTTTGTGGAGCGTATACCGAATCAGAAATTCCACGCTGTGCGCTCATTTCAGGAGCTGAATTATAGGGTCCTTGCTGCTGGAGATTCGTATAACGATCTTTCAATGATTGACCAGGCCGACGCTGGTCTTTTATTTCGGGCTCCAGATCATGTTAGGTCTGAGAGATCAGATCTTGTCTGTCATGACGACTATTCTGATCTGCTTCATTCGATCCAAGACTTCATCGACTCAAGTACCTAGTCCCATCTAACTGGTAAAGAGGAGTAACCCTTGAGTACTCCGGCGTTTGTCCTGATTGGTGGGCCGTTGCTGCGAATTTTGGGAAGCCTTTCGATTATTGCTTTTAACGCTACTGTTCCCTCGAGACGCGATAAAGGGGCACCCAAACAGTAGTGGGATCCCACTCCGAACGATGCGTGATTCCTAAGGTCGGCTATATCTCTTGTGATGTCAAAGGTATTAGGGTTATCCCATGCCTTTGGATCTCTATTCGCCGAGGCGAACATCATGCATACTTTTGAATTCTCAGGCATCTGTACGCCATGCATGGTTACTTTTTCATTGTTCGTTCGAAAGAGGCCATGGACCGGAGCGTCGTATCGCAGGCTCTCCTCTACTGCGTTTGGGATGAGCGCATGATTCTTTTTTAAGAGATCGAACTGTTCAGGGTTTTCCATGAGGCGGTGGAGTATGTTCCCGATCATAAGCGTTGTCGTTTCTGAACCTGCAACAAGTAAAAACTGGCAGAATCCTAGAATTTTTTTGGTCGTTAAGGCATGCCCATCTTGCGTGACTGTAAGAAGTCGGGTTAATAAGTCCTCTGGATAGTCACCTTTGGACTCTATGGCTTTCTTCCGCTTTTCTATGTGGGCTCCAAAATAGGCGAAGAAGTCGTGATAGGCATTTTTGACTTCATCTGAGGCTTCCCGGCCTCCTGGATAGGAAACAGCCGCAGCCATTTTGAGGACCCACCTTCGAAACTGCTCGATATGGGTGATTGGCGTACCTAGCATCCAGCACATGACGGTGAGGGGTATTGGCGCTGCAAAGTCTGTAATGATGTCACCAGTTTTGTTGTGTTCAAAAGAATCGATCAATTCGTGGACTAGTTCTGTAATATCGTCTTCCATTTTCTCAATTACGGAAGGTTTGAAGATTCTAGATATCGCTATTCGTTCAGTTGTGTGTTCAGGCGGGTCGCTTGATACAAGGACCCCAATTCCGGGTTCTGAGAATGCCAATCCAGGGCCGTACTTGGACGACCAGATTTTTTCGTCCCTGAGCGCTCTTGTTACGTCTTCTTCCCTTGTTAGTGTGAAATGTGGAGCTGGGTCGTGTGTCAGATGCACAGGGCATTTTTCTCGCATAGATGCAAATACCGTTTCGGGTTCAGTCTGGAAGTTCTCGTCAGTGAAGCTGAAGAGTACTTGTTCGCTGTCCATGGATGTTGATCTAGAGCGCTCGGATCAGGTTAGCGGATTGATGAATCGCGTCCATGATTCCGTTAGTTCCAGATGCATCTCCGACGGTGTGGATTTTCTCGGACATCTCAGGAAGTTGTTCTTTCAAGTAGTCACCGAGCTCTCGATTTGGGTGGTTGTATGTGACAAGAACTACTGTTTTGGCGGAAAGGGTTCGCATGCGTTCTGTGAATGGAACCCCGATCAGGACTTCATCATCTGTGATGGCTTGGAGGTAATGGCCGCCGATAAAGTCAAAATCTTGTGACATGAGTCGTTCTTTGGCCGCTTCGACGGTTGCAGGTGGATATGGCAGTGAAGCTCCAAGGCTTTCGTATCTGCTCACAAAGGTCACTTTC
Organism: Acidimicrobiaceae bacterium; assembly: GCA_002724825.1. GTDB lineage: Bacteria > Actinomycetota > Acidimicrobiia > Acidimicrobiales > UBA8592 > UBA8592. Next base: position 4,711 of record PBPU01000051.1, on the reverse strand, counting down.
ATTCCTTGTTCAAGTAGTTTGTCTGCGACAGAGATAGCTTCGAATGTTCCTGTGTCGTCAAAAACGACTGCTGGACCTGTTGTTGTTATTCTTCCGCCGAATCCAAAGATGTCCCAACTTGAGTAGACATGGTCTAGGTCAAACCCTTTTAGTGGAGAAATGGGGGTCGTTAATTGAAATCCATCTTTTCGTGGTGTTGATCCTGTAGCGAGGATAATTCTGTCGGGGTTGATTTCTTCTACAATGTCTGGGTCTACCAAAGAATTAAGGGTGACGTTTACTTTGAGTCGTTCCATTTCTGATTCAAGCCATTTTGTGATTGAGCCGATATCAGATCTACTCGGGGCTGTTGCTGCGATTCGTACCTGGCCTCCAAGGTGTTTGGTAGCTTCGTGCAGGTGGACTTCGTGTCCCATGATTGCTGCTGTTCGTGCTGCTTCCAGACCTGCTGGGCCGCCTCCTACAATGAGTATTTTTTCANTTGCTTTGGGTTTTCCTTCGGGTTCGAAGGTTACTTCTGTTTCCTGGGCTGCGGCTATATTGACCACGCAGCCGAGCTTTCCTGTTGACATGATCTGTCCGACACAACCGAAATTTGATCCTATGCACGGGCGTATTTGATCCGTGTTACCTTGTCTTGCTTTGTTCACGAGGCCGGGGTCAGCTATTAGGGCTCGTACCATAGATACCATGTCGGCTTGGCCTTCACTCACAATTGTGTCGGCATGGTCGAGGGTCATGATTCGTCCAACAACGATCGTTGGTTTGGTTATTTGCTTTATTATGGGTTCGTTCGCTGNCATTTCATGGCCAAGAGGGTCATCCATTGGTGAGAGTAGTTTGTGAAATCGCCAGTAGGAGCCCATGTGGAGTGAGATGTAATCAACATGGGGTTCGACAATTTTTGCTATTTCTGCGTTGTCCGCTGCTGTTAATCCTCCTGGGATGTATTCTTCGTTGGGTAGGCGGATTCCAACACATATATCTGTTCCGACTTCTTGCCGTATCGCTTCAATTATCTCCATGAGGAATCGCATCCTATTTTCTAGGGATCCTCCATATCTATCTGTTCGGATGTTATTTGCAGGTGANAGGAATTGCTCGATCAAGTAACCGCTAGACGCGTGGATATCTATTCCATCGAGTCCTCCATCGCGGCATCGGCGAGCTGCGGATGCGAATGCTTCGATCATTTCTTCAATCATTGGGATTGTCATGGCTGTGGGTATCCCTCCGGCGATCGGATTAGGGATAGCGCTAGCTGATATTTGGAACGTTCCTTTGCCTGGTGCGCGTGCGGATCCCGGGTGATAAATTTGCTGGAGTATTTTCATGCCGTGAGGTCGTAGAGCATCCGATAGTTCTTTGTAAAAGGGTATGACAGCATCGTCATGTAGCGGGATGATGCTTCTCATAGCGGGAGANGATAAATGCACCCCAGTTGCTTCGAGTGTGCTCATTCCTACCCCGCCGACGGCTCTTGCTTCGTGATAGGCGATTAGTCTTTTCAGGGGAAGGGCGGTTGAGTGTGCTGATCGTACGATACGGTTTGGGATTGTTATCGGACCGACATTGATTGGTTCAAAAAGTTTCTCATACATGTCGCTTCCCCATTCCCCGTTATCTCTATTTTCTATCCTCTCGGTTCCCTGTCAAGTCCTAAGCATCTTTCCCCGAGGATGTTTCGCATGATGTTCGATGTTCCTCCCATAATNGTGTAGGCGGGAGCGTACGCAAGGCCTCGTGACATGTGGGTGTCGAGGAGGGCTTCTGGTCCGAGGATTCGACTAACGAATTGGGCTACGTTCCATTCGTGTTCTGTGCAGAAGCATTTTGTTGCTGCGCTAAATCCTGCGGGGGCTTGGCGGAGTACTTCGCGGTATACGAGGAGTTTTCCTATGCGGTAACCGGATTCGAGTGTNCTGATTTCTTGTCGTGTTAGAGGGTCGTCAGTGTTTGCGTGTTTGAGTGCCTCGTCGTATAGGGCTTTGTTTGATACGAGTCTGTCTATGCCTCCTCGTTCATGTTCGAGTTGTCGCATTGTCTGTTTGAACGCTTCCCCCTCGACGCCGACAAGGTTTTCGGTTGGTACGTGAACGTCGGTGAAATAGACTTCGCAGAAGTGGCGGTTTTCGGTCATGTCGGTAATCGGGCGAACTTCTATTCCAGGTAGATCCATGGGGACAATAAGTTCAGAGATGCCTCTGTGGGGCGGTCCTTCCGTTTTNGTNCTGCAAATCAGATAGCAGTAGTCTGCGACCGCTCCGAAGCTAGTCCATATTTTTTGGCCGTTTACAATGAATTGNTCTCCCTGTCGAACTGCCGACGTGCCTAGTGAAGCTAAGTCGGATCCGGAGTCTGGTTCGCTCATTCCGATGCACCAAGTAGTTTCTCCAGAGAGCATGCCGGGCAGGTATTCTGCTTTTTGGTCTTCTGTTCCATATGAGATGAGTGCTGGCCCCATCTGCCGGTCGGCGAACCACATTGCTGCTATTGGGGCTCCGTGTGAGATCATTTCTTCTGCGACGATGAGACGGTCAATTGGCGGTCGTTCTTGTCCTCCGTATTTTTTGGGCCACCCCATTCCAATCCAGCCNTCGTCTGCCATGATTCGGGCGAATTCTTTTGAGAACCCGTTGATCCAGCTGTCGTTATGCCGTCCGTATTCTTTAACGCCTTCTTGGGCTACTTTTCGGGCTCGTGCTTGGAGTTCGAGTTGTTCATCAGTGAGTGTAAAGTTCAGCATTAGGTATTTGCTTTGAGCCAGGAGAGNATTTCTTCTGTATGTTCATTTGTTTTTGGTCGTTTGAATACATGCTGGATGATGCCTGAGTCGTTTATTAGGAATGAGGTTCGTTGGAGTCCCATATAGACTTTGCCGTAGTTTTTTTTCTCTCCCCATACTCCGTATTTTTCGATAATTTTCCGGTCTGGGTCTGGTAGGAGTGGGAACGCGAGTTGATGCTTTTCTGCGAATCGTTGGTGGCTGTCGTTATCGTCAGGTGATACGCCCACTACTGCAATGTTTTGTGCGGNGAGTTTTTTGAGGTTTGTTTGGAGGTTTTGTGCTTGTTTTGTGCAGCCGGGTGTGTTGTCTTTGGGGTAGAAGTACAAGAGGAGGTGCTGTCCTTTAAAGTCGGAGAGTTTTATTTCTTCACCGGTGTGTGTTTTTGCTTTGAAATTCGGTGCTTTTGTTCCTTCTTCCAGTGGTTGTGGTTTAGGCGCCATTGAGCCTCCTTGGTGGGGGTTTCTTATTTGGGGTCCTGNNTCTACTTGCAGAATATCAGGCGACAACCTTGACGGAAAAGTTGCTATCGGGTGCTTGNTTGTGTGAGGTTTTCGAGTTGGGATACGAGAACGCTGACAAGGTATTGGCTGCTGCTTTCGGGTGATATTGGCAGGGTAAGTTGCTGGTCTCGTGATAGGAGTGAGTATCCATAGATTGATGAGAGGACGAGTCGGGTCCAGTGTGTNTTTTCTGGGTCTGTGACGCCTAGGCGTTCTAGTACGAGGTCTAATGGCCTCTGCACTGCTGCTATAGCGTCACGGAGTTCTTGGTCGTCGCCGGGNGGGTGGATTGTTGCTGTAAANGACCCTGGTCGGGTTATGGCGAATGTGAGTTGTGCTTGGAGTATTGCTGCTACGGCGGTGAGGCCAGATCGTCCTAGGGCTGCGTCTGTTACTGTGTTGGCGAGCTGGTTAAGGCTTCGTAATGCGATTTCTCTCCGTAGTCCGTTCATTCCGTCTATATGGGCATACAGTGATTGGACGCGGATTCCTGTTTTGTTAGCGACTTCAGATAGGGAGATGTCGGNTATATTCCCTTTTTCTGTGAGGATTTGCTCGGCTGCGTCTATGACTTGTGTTTTTGAGATTCCGATTGGTGCCGCCATGGTTTCTTTCTTTTTTTGGGATACGGGTTGTAAATTGTATCTAATTATATCAGACTTAAGTCTAATGGTATTAGACTCTGTNGANATGGTAGAAATCGCTAGTGATGACCCCTACGAGGTGTCTGCACTATACGCTGCTCGTGGGTGGGGCGATGGNCTGCCGCTGGTTGCCCCCACTGCGGACAGAGTCAACGAAATGCTCGCTTTCCTCGGGGACGTAGACCCTNATGAGGTGATAGCTACGCTTGCGCCCCGTTCAGGTGAGGCGACTCGGAGAGCCATAGCGGTAAATGCCGTATTAGCTGGCTGCTCCCCAAAGCATNTTCCTGTTCTGATCTCAGCGGTTCGCGCTCTGGGTGCCCCCGAAATCAANCTNCGCGGTGTGAATGCGACGACGCATTGTGTCGCTCCCNTTTTGATCGTTCATGGGAAATACGCTNATGAAGCAGAGTACAACGGTGGGCTTGGCGCCTTTGGCCCNGGNAANATTTCGAACGCTGTGACCGGTAGGGCGTTGAGATTGATTCTTCTCCATATTGCAGGAGCCACCCCGGGGAATGGAGATGCCTCTACGCAAGGCGGTCCTGCAAAATACAGCTATTGTGTCGCCGAGAATTTACAGGACTCGCCATGGGGAAGCTATGCGTCGACCACTGGGGTCGATGCTGACTCCGCGGTTACGGTTCATTGTGGGGAAGCTCCGCATAATGTGCACGATATGGAGTCCTCAGAGCCAGCGCCTATTCTCGATAAGGTTGCTTCCGCCATGTGCTCGTGGGGTCAGAATAATGCTCCCATTAGTCAGGGGGAATACTTTG
>PBPU01000050.1 GCA_002724825.1 Acidimicrobiaceae bacterium | reverse complement strand
CATGTGTCAAAATTCTCCGGCGAGAAGGAGCAGCGCTAGGATACCCCTCATCATTTACGATCTATGACCAGGCAGATGCGATACGCCTCACCACTTACGTAATGCGTGATCTAAACATGGACACAAAACAATATCCACCTCGCGGCGTTCACTCAGCCATCTCGAAAGCAAAAAATGAATTGATCAGCCCCAAAGCATTCGAACAACACGCTGAAACCTACGCCGATGAACAGGTCGCACAGATCTACCATGAATACCAAAAACGGTTACTTAAATCCGCAGCAATGGACTTTGATGACCTTCTCTGCAAAACCGTTGAAGTGTTCAAAAAAGCTCCAGAGACACTCGAGCGGTACCAGAATAGATTCCAACACATACTTGTCGATGAGTATCAGGATACGAACCCCGTACAAAACGAACTCGTTATCCAACTTTCAAGCAAAAACAGAAACGTCTGCGTAGTCGGAGACCAAGACCAATCAATCTATGCATTTCGTTCAGCCGACATCAGGAACATTATTGAATTCGAAACAAATTTCCCTGATGTCACAGTCATTCTTCTCGAACAGAACTACCGCAGCACACAAACAATTCTTGATGCCGCCAATGCAGTCATATCTAACAACCTGAGCCGCAAGCCCAAAAAACTATGGACGGCAGGAGACAAAGGTGAAAAAATCGTCCGCTACAAAGCAGATGACGAAACTGAAGAAGCTCTCTGGATCACAGGAGAAATCCAACGACTACACGAAGAACAAGATGTTCCATGGAAAGACATTGCCGTGTTCTACCGAACCAACGCGCAAAGCCGTGTCATCGAAGAACAACTAGTTCGATCGCAAAAACCATACAAAGTTATCGGCGGGACCCGATTTTTTGATCGGAAAGAAGTCAAAGACGCACTCGCATATTTGAAAGTCGTTAGCAATCCAAACGATGAAGTCGCTATCAAACGGATCATCAACACCCCAAAGCGCGGAGTTGGAGATAGCAGCATCGCCAAACTTGAAGCTTTCGCAACTACTAATGACGAAAGCTTCATAGAAATGCTCGATCGCGCCCCAGAAGCGGGTGTGACAGGAAAAGCAGTCAGAGGACTAGAGCAATTTCGAAGGATCCTAGATCAAGCCGAGAGCTGCATCGATGAAGGACCGGCACAAGTACTCCATGAAATTCTTGACGCATCGGGCTATATCACCGACCTTGAATCGCAACGATCTGTAGAAGCAGACAGCCGAATCGAAAACCTCGCAGAACTTATCGGAATGGCAGAAGGATTCGGAGATACCAGCGAATTCCTCGAAGAAGTTGGCTTAGTTTCCGATACAGATGACCTAAATCGTGATGATTCCATTTCTCTGATGACGATGCACTCTGCCAAAGGACTTGAATACCCTGTTGTCTTTATCGTAGGACTTGAAGATGGCATTTTCCCCCATGTTCGATCACTAGGGAACCAGAGTGAACTCGAAGAAGAACGACGCCTCGCGTACGTCGGCATAACTAGAGCAGAGCAACGGCTGTATCTAACACATGCGTGGAGTAGAACTCTCTACGGAACAACCCAATACAACCCAGCAAGCCGATTTCTTGATGAAATCCCCGAAGAACTCTTTTCCGAAATAAAAGACACAAGGAAAAGCAACGACCTATCGCCCATAGGGTTCCAAAAACCGAAACCAGCTTCTTCACCTCCATCTCCTACGGAAGATCAACTCAACCTAAAAATAGGAGACGACATTAGTCATCCAAAATTCGGAGATGGCGTCATCCTCGATATCAAAGGCCAAGGGAGCGACACCGAAGTAGCCATTCATTTCGTAGAATCAGGCCAAAAAACACTTCTACTTTCCTGGGCGCCAATAGAAAAACTCTAGCCCCATTCCAATAAGCGTTAGTCGTCTACCAATTTGTTTAAATCGACACGAAGGGATTCATCTTCGTTGATCATTACGGCATATCTGACAAGACCTTCTCCCGAAGGAGGATACGTCGTATCAGCATCACACTCATCGAAGAAAAGTTGAAGCTCCGAATCCCATCCTAAATTACACTTTTCAGGTTCAGACGGGGACCGTGCGTCTATTGCAAACCAGTTATCCAGATAGTTATCTCCAAGATGTTGAACATAGATCGGCCGAGAAACACCATTCAATGAAGGAAATAATAACGGGGTCTTATCTTTGCGGATTCGCTCCGCCCGTTGCTCTGCATCTCCAACAGGAAAAAAATCTTCTCCGAGTTTAATTTGAACATCGCCGTCACCAGCGAGCTTTATCACTGCGAAAAGTAATCCAATACCAATTCCGAGACTAACGACAACAAAGAAAATCGTCCGTGGAAGATTTAGCTTTGTCGGCTCACCAATCGGCATATCTTCATCGTATTCAGAACCTCGCTCAGGAAGACTTTTTTCAAGAAACAATTCCACAATGATGCCGTCTGGCATTCTTATTACTAGTATCCCAACGGTGAAGTATTGTCAGTGAAAAAGAAATAATCTGACATACGGGAAGTAGAGAGAAATTAATGGACCTATTTGAATATCAGGGAAAACAATTCTTTGCAGAATACGGGATGCCCGTGTCCCCAGGAAAAATAGCTTTCACCACTGAAGAAGCGGTATCAGCCGCAGAAGAACTGGGTACGCCAGTAATGGTGAAAGCACAGGTACACACCGGAGGGAGAGGCAAAGCCGGCGGAGTTAAATTTGCTGCCGATATAGACGCTGTGAGAGAACATGCTTCCAACATCCTCGGGTTGGATATTAAAGGACATATTGTCGGAAGAGTATGGATAGAAAAAGCTTCAGATATTCAAGAGGAATACTACGCAAGTTTCACGCTTGACCGCTCAGCAAAGAAGCACCTTGGCATGCTTTCAAAAGAAGGCGGTGTGGAAATCGAAACCGTTGCCGAAACCAACCCAGAAGCAATCGCCAAAATATGGGTAGATCCTGTCGATGGATTATCAAGAGAGGCATGCGAAGAATGGGTGTCGCAAGCTCACCTTCCGGACCAAGCCGTAGAAGGCACTATCGAAATCCTCATGAAGCTATATACGGCATATACCGAAGGGGACGCTGACCTTGTAGAAATTAACCCTCTGATCCTTACTCCTCAAGGCAATGTTCATGTACTGGACGCAAAAGTCACACTTGACGGAAATTCCCAATTCCGCCACGAAGACTATGGCCAATATGACCAAACACAAACCAGAGACGAAAGAGAAACCGCAGCCCATGCAAAAGGCCTACAATACGTGGGCCTTGATGGATCAGTCGGAGTAATCGCAAACGGAGCTGGCCTCGCTATGAGCACCGTAGATGTCATTAACCAAGTAGGCGGTCAACCGGCCAACTTCCTAGACATAGGTGGAGGCGCTAATGCCGATGTCATGGCAGGAGCTCTTGAAGTTATAAATAACGATCCAAACGTTAAAGCAATCTTCATCAACATCTTTGGCGGTATCACCCGTGGAGAAGAAGTAGCTAATGGGATCATAGAAGCGATGAAACGAGTAGATATCTCCTCCCCCATCGTTATCAGGTTAGATGGCACAAACGCCGACGAAGGAAGAGCCATTCTCGAACCCAACCTCTCAGANAAATTACTTATGGAAGACACAATGTTGGATGCAGCCAAAAAAGCTGTAGAACTTGTNAGCTGAACAGAAGATCTAAAGGAGAAAAACTGTGAGTATTTTCGTAGACGAAAACACGAAAGTTGTATATCAAGGCCTCACAGGGTCTCAAGGCAGCTATTACGGNCGATTAAACCGGGAGTACGGAACCCAAGTCGTAGCAGGAACGCACCCCAAAAAAGGCGGCACAGAGTTTGAAGGTGTACCAATATTCTCTAGTGTCGCTGAAGCAGTCAGNGAAACAGGGGCAACAGCTAGCTGTATTTTCATTCCTGCNGCTGGCGTTAANGGAGCCGTTCTNGAAGCAGCCGAAGGAGGCATCAAATTCATCGTGGCTATCACTGAAGGTGTACCAGCTCACGATGAAGCACTCTTCTTCAACCAACTAAAACGCGAATANCCTGACGTTCAGCTTCTCGGACCTAATTGCCCCGGAATTATCAGCCCAGGGAAATGCAACATCGGNATTACAGCAGGGCACATAGCTAAGCCAGGGGGCCCTGTTGGAATAGTAAGCAGATCCGGAACTTTAACGTATCAAGCATTGTATGAACTGAAACAAAAAGATATCGGCGTAACCACATGCGTCGGTATCGGAGGCGACCCTGTNCCCGGTACAAGCTTTATNGATTGCCTTCGCGCTTTTGAAGCTGACCCCGAAACGAAAGCTGTGATGATGATCGGCGAAATAGGCGGATCCGCTGAAGAGGAAGCCGCAGACTTTATCAAAGAGCACATGACAAAGCCGGTCTCGAGCTACATNGCNGGAGTTACCGCACCCCCAGGAAAGAAAATGGGTCATGCCGGAGCAATCGTCTCAGGTGGCAAAGGAACCGCGCAAGCAAAAATGGAAGCATTAGAGTCTGCAGGCGTAAANGTCGGCCAAAANCCTACAGAAGCCGGAGAGCTTATGGCGGAAATCGTGGCCGCACTCTGATTTAAAATTTGGTACTAGCTATTCTTTTCTACGTGAAGCTGCTGCGCTTGATATCGCCAGCTATACCTATTGAAGCAACCAGGAAGATCAAACTCCTTTTCAATTTCTGTCACTTCAGAGTCAGTCAGCTTCGCTATCTGAACAAAAGCAATNATGCCTCTATCGTTGAGTCGCATAATACTGATCGGATCTAAACCCTTAATCTGCGATAGATTTTCTGCCACGATNTCACCCTGATCAGGAACGTCTGATCCTTCAAGGGGAGTATCGGCCACAAGAGTTGCATGTGAGTGTTGAGAAGAGACTGAAGCTGAAGAACGCTCTATACGCGTCACTGCACCAACAGGAAGAGGTTCATGAGCAGCACGAGGTTTGATAATCACATCTGCAGGAACAGCATCAGGGGTAGCTACAACCGGTGATGCAAGAGCGGCAGTAATCGCCGCATCATGGTCNTCAGAAAGTTTTTGAAACTTGGTTCTCATTACGTCCTCTGCACAAATGTACTAGATCGGTTAGAAGTACATGAACTTCTAACGAAACTAGAAGAGATCTCACCNCATCATCGATTTTTTAATCGCCAAATTTAAGATCAGNCACCTATATTCATANATCAGAAAGGCCCAGTCANAATTTCTTTTNGTAATGNCCTAATGAACCCAATTTAGGTGGTAGTTTCACCGCGTGCGTGTAGCTGTTCTTGCATCCGGTAGCGGAACGATCCTTGAAGCCATGATCGTGGGAGATATCCCAATCAGCTGTGTTCTCACCGATAGAGAATGTACAGCTGCTNATATTGCAGAGCGCCATGGAGTAGAACATGTATTAATTCCCCGGGGTAGNTTTGGCAAGAACTTTGATCGAATGAAATACACAGAAGATATACGAGATGTCTTGGAGAAAAAGAAAATTGACCTCGTCGTAATGGCGGGATTTGGCACAATATTAGAGCAGCCAATCTATGACACCTTCGGAAAGAACGTCTTGAATACCCATCCATCACTTTTACCCAGCTTTCCAGGATGGAACGCTGTAGAAGACGCAATGAACTTTGGAGTTCGAGTCACCGGTTGTACCGTCCATGTTGCGACAAAAGAGGTAGATGCTGGGCCGATACTGGCACAGGAAGCAGTTGAGGTCTACGAAAATGACTCTGTGGAGACGCTACATGAAAGAATAAAGGTTGTAGAACGAAGACTATATTTAGAGACAGTCCATAAGATTCTTAAAGAAGGGCAAGTCCACATCCCAACCTCAAAAGAAACAAATCCTAAATGAATCGAGAGAGATGAAAGCGTTACTATCAGTTTTTAACAAATCAGGTATTGTCGAATTNGCCGCAGGCCTCCACGCTTTAGATTGGGAACTGATTTCTAGCGGAGGGACCGCAAAAGTAATATCCGAAGCAGGAATACCCGTAACCGATGTAGCGGATTACACCGGATCCCCAATNATGCTTGGGCACAGAGTAGTAACTCTGCATCCTAAAATACACGGAGGGATCCTCGCTGACCGAGACGACCCTGAACACAGGGAAGATCTTGAAACCCACCAAATAGAAACAATCGATCTCGTAGTAGGTAACCTATACCCTTTTCAAGCAAACCCAAGTATCGAAACTATCGATATCGGCGGACCAACAATGGTTCGGGCAGCTGCAAAAAATCATCAACACGTAGGCGTCGTCGTTGACCCGAACGATTATGACATTGTGCTCGCAGAGCTACAAAATGCAGGGTCGCTATCAAGCGGCACAAGACAATCACTAGCCCGAAAAGCGTTTGCGCATACAGCCGCATACGACGCTGCAATCGTTAGCTGGTTTGATGACACACAAGGNAGCGATACTTCTGACCCTCTCCCGAAATCAATACACCTTTCCTTAGAACGAGTCCATGACTTACGATACGGAGAAAACCCTCATCAGTCAGGAGCCCGATACCGCTTCAGCTCAGGAGCAGGCTGGTGGGATGAAGCAATACAGCACCATGGGAAGGAACTAAGTTACTTAAATGTCTTTGACACCGAAGCAGCTTGGCAAATAGCACACTCGATCGGGGATCAGCCAACAGTTGCCGTCATCAAGCATGCAAACCCATGTGGACTAGCATGCCATGACGACATAGCTGAGGCTTATCGCCGAGCCCATGCATGTGATCCAGTTTCAGCGTTTGGTGGGATAGTCGCAGTAAACAAAAACGTTCCCCTCAACCTAGCGGAAGCACTTTCAGAAGTCTTCACCGAAGTCATTATCGCCCCGAGTTTTGATGATGACGCAATGGAGAAATTGACGGAGAAAAAAAAACCTGCGCATTATCGAAGCTCCAGCACCTGGATTCCCCTTACTTGACCTCCGAACCATCGATGGAGGTCTTCTTGTCCAAACAACAGACAAAGTCAGCATTGACCGTGATACATGGACAATACCAACCAAACGACAACCAACCGAGTCCGAATGGGTAGATCTAGAGTTTGCTTGGCGAGTTGCCGCCCGTGTCAGTTCCAATTGCATAGTCCTTGCCAAAGACCAGCAGGCATTCGGCATTGGGGCTGGTCAGCAGAACAGGAGAGATGCCGGACAGATAGCAGCAGTCAAGGCAGATGGGCGCGCTTCAGGCGGGGCATGTGCCAGCGACGCCTTCTTTCCTTTCCGTGATGGACTGGATGCTGCTATCGAAGCAGGATGCAGCNCAGTGATTCAACCCGGAGGCTCAATACGTGACGAGGAAGTGATTGCTGCAGCAGATGAAGCAGATATCGCTATGGTTTTCACGGGAGAAAGGCACTTCAAACACTAAGCGACAGTTATCGATGTTTATAGAATTCTGTGATCNGCGAATTATCTGTAGACTAGAANTATGGATCAGGTCGATTCCCCATCACCAAATTGGCAAGGCATACATCANTTAGCCATGATCACACCCAACATGGATGAAACCGTACGTTTCTATTGTGGCGTGCTTGGAATGCCCTTGGTAGCAACCGTCAGGGCAGGGCCAATGAGGCATTATTTTTTCGAATTAGGTCCAGGAAANACCATTGCTTTCTTTGAAGATGAAAAAGCCCAGACCTTCAAAAAACCNGCGGGATTAATGACACGAACNGATCTACAATTCGATCATCTCTCTTTCGCTTTACCAACCGAAGAAGACCTTATTGCCCTCATTTCCCGACTTGAAAAAGCTCAATGCGACATCACAACAATTGTGGACCATGAGATCATCAAATCTGTTTATTTCCACGACAACAATGGCATTGCACTTGAAGCATCATACTGGACCGTTCCAATTGATGAATTAGGTTTCAAGCCAGAAGATGAACTTCTGTTTGCCGACCCTGAACCAGTTCCAGCTGTTACCGAACTTGCAAATGGGACCCTTACAGACATACCTCAAACTAAATTCCCTTCCTTCAACTAACAAAACGAACCAGCTCATTAATAATGAGATTTCCTCTCGTTCTCATGCCATTATCGGGGTATGGTCGCTATCACACTAGACGGAGAATTAGCCGCTACAGAACTTAAAGAAAACCTCAAGCAGCGCATTGCAGAATTGGCAGAGTTATCCGTGGTACCAGGGTTGGGGACCATACTTGTCGGTGATGANGGCCCATCAAAAAACTACATATCTATGAAACACAGAGATTGTAAAGAGCTTGGGATGCACTCACAGGAAATAACACTTCCATCCGACACATCACAACAAGAAATTATCGAAGCCGTTAAAGAATTTAATAGCGACCCTCAAATACATGCCTTCATAATTCAGTATCCATTTCCCGATGGACTTGACTACGAATCAGCCCTTTTGGAAGTACTTCCACACAAGGACGCTGACGGGCTTCATCCAATAAATCTTGGTCGTTTAGTCCAAGGAATAAACGCCCCCTTAGCATGCACCCCAGCAGGGATACAGCTACTACTCGAACGCTTCGATGTACCAATTGCCGGACAACATGTAGTGATCATCGGTCGCGGCCTTACTATCGGAAGACCACTGGCAAATTTACTCGCNTTGAAGAGGTCTAACGCCAATGCTGCTGTCACAGTCATCCATACCGGAGTAAAGAACCTTGCCGACTATACCCGTCAAGCAGATATTATTGTTGCCGCAGCAGGTTCCCCAGGGATGATCACCGCCGACATGGTCAAACCAGGTGCTGCCGTTGTTGCAGCAGGAGTAAGCTTCGATGGAAAAAAACTACTCTCAGATGTGTCCGACGAAGTAGAAGAGGTCGCCGGCTGGTTATCACCACGTATTGGTGGCGTNGGTCCAATGACACGAGCATTACTGATGCAAAATACGGTCAGCGCAGCAGAATTGGCTGCTTCGTAAGTAAAAACTTTCAATATTTTCCCCCTCTTTCTTTCTCGATTTCGTGCATTTCGCCTATGATCGAAGATATATGGCTGACAAAATAACAATTAATGAAGATCACTCCCTGAACGTCTCTGACAATCCAATTATCCCCTTCATAGAAGGTGANGGAACAGGAGTGGATATCTGGCCTGCTGCNAAACTCGTCCTTGATGCAGCAGCTAAGAAATATGGAAGAACAATCGAGTGGGTTGAGGTCTTAGCAGGGGAAAAGGCTTTTAATGAAACAGGGGACTGGCTTCCACAGGAAACNGTAGACACATTTCAAGAGTACTTGATTGGCATTAAAGGCCCTTTGACAACCCCTATTGGCGGTGGTTTTCGCAGCTTAAATGTTGCTTTGCGGCAACTACTTGACCTGTANGTCTGCCTTCGGCCAGTTCGCTGGTTTGAAGGCGTCCCTTCACCAGTAAAGCAACCAGAACTGGTGGATATGGTTATTTTCCGAGAGAATACCGAAGATATCTATGCAGGTATAGAAGCTGAAGCTGGATCACCGGAGGCAGCAACTATTCGCGAAATGATTCGTGAAGTATTCGGCCGAGATATTTCTGAAGACTCAGGTATAGGTATAAAACCAGTTTCCCGCACAGGNTCGCAACGTCTTCAAAGAGCNGCAATGAAATACGCTGTAGANCGCGATCGCAAGACAGTGCATTGGGTGCATAAAGGAAACATCATGAAATACACGGAAGGCGCNTTCCAGAAATGGGGATATGAACTAGTCCGTGAAGAATTCTCTGACGTTGCTGTCGGCTGGGATGACTGTGGGGGCGACCCTGGAGATAAGATTCTCGTTCAAGATGCCATAGCTGACATCGCCCTNCAACAAGTGCTCACAAGACCAGCAGAGTTTGATGTTATTGCAACGATGAATCTTAACGGGGACTATCTCTCTGATGCANTAGCTGCNCAGGTAGGAGGAATCGGAATAGCACCCGGGGCAAATATTAACTACGTCACCGGCCACGGTATCTTTGAAGCTACCCATGGAACTGCTCCAAAGTATGCAGGACAAGATAAGGTCAACCCATCATCGGTTCTACTTTCCGGTGTCCTTATGTTTGAACACTTAGGATGGAGAGAAGCAGCGGATGACATTATCAAAGCAGTAGAGCAGACGATTGGTGAAAAGATCGTTACCTACGANTTTGCGCGACTCATGGATGGAGCTACCCAAGTTAAATGCTCCGAATTTGCTGCAGCAATAGTCGATAGACTCTAAAACTGTTTGTGCCTAGAGAAGAGGGACAAACGATACTGGACCTCGTCCATTTAAATACCCAAACCCGTAAATAGNAATATTCTTAGATATCACAAGAGATCTGACAGGGGCACTCCAAAGCAGCGCATGAAACAAAAACAATCACATTTAAGGAGAGGTTTCACTTTAGTATGGCGCTCGATCCGTATTCGTCCGGGCTCTCATACAGTCGCTATTACGGGAGCTTGCTTATTTTCTCTCGCAGCAGTAGCTCTAACACGTGTACTCGGTTATGTAACAGANGACGTCATCATCCCCGCTCTCGATAATGATGCGCTATCTCACAAGGCTCTATGGGTATCGCTCGCCCTTATCATCGTCGTTGGGCTAGTAAGAGGAGGAGGAGCATTCCTTAGGAGATATTTCCTTGCCGGAGCCCGATATGGAACAGAACTTCATTGGCGGCGACAGTTATTCAATCAATATCTTGACCTCCCNATGACGTTCCATCGAAGCAGGTCTGCAGGAGAGCTTCTAGCTCACGCCGACAACGACATGATGATTGCCTCATTGGCTCTTATGCCCTTCGCCTTCACGGTTGGAACCTTTTTCCTAGCCATCATCGCACTCATAAACCTCCTACTTATTCATCCTCTCATAGCCTTGATGGCCCTAGTTCTTTTCCCTTTACTTGCTGGAATGAATCAGATCTATTCTCGGAAAATAGTTTCACCGGCAGCAGCAGTTCAAGAAGCTGTCGGAAACACTTCCGCCTTAGTTCACGAAAGCTTTGATGGCATCATGGTGGTGAAANCACTGGGAAGAAGCGAACAAGAAATCCAACGCATACGGGAATCAGCCGAACAGATTCGAACGCATAGGATAAGTGTCGGAANACTTCGTGCNATCTTCGAACCCGCTATCTTCGCCTTACCAAACATAGGCGTAATCTTTCTCCTGATGATCGGNACNTGGCTAGTAGACGAAGGTTCACTATCGATAGGAGAGTTGGTAAGCACTATCGCCCTCTTTGGCATTCTTGCCTTTCCGATGAGAATAGCCGGAATATTTTTTGAAGAACTACCTCGATCTGTGGTTGCTTTAGACAGAATCGATGACATTCTTCAATTANAGAAACCTCAATCACACATCCAAGGGAAGGAAGAATTAGACCTCGCATCAGTAAGCCTCACCATCAGAGAGTTACAGGTACATCANGGTGATCATCTTGTCCTNGACAATATTGACTTTACGGTCAACGCTGGAGAAATAGTCGCGCTTGTAGGACCNACAGGNGTTGGGAANTCAACAATCGCAGATCTCATTGCCGGATTGCAAAAACCCACTAAAGGAAAAATCCTTATTAATGACACTCCAATAGACAGTCTGAATGCTGAAACAAGAAATAAAAGCATTGCTGTAGCATTTCAAGAATCGTTTCTCTTTGCAGACACTGTTCGTGAAAANATCGCACTCGGACGCCCATACTCAGATTCAGAAATACTCGAAGCGCTTAAGATTACGCAAGCACTCGATTTTGTGCAAGAACTTCCCAAAGGGCTTCAGTCAGTTTTAGGTGAACGCGGGGTCACACTTTCTGGTGGTCAACGTCAGCGGATAACTTTAGCCAGAGCCCTTGTCGGGTCCCCAAAGGTTCTATTCCTAGATGATTCCACATCGTCAGTCGACCCTCTCATCGAAAAAAAGATACTAGAAAACTTACGGCAAAAAACCAATGTCACACTCCTGATTGTTGCTCATCGTTTGTCCACCATAAAACTTGCCGACCGAGTCGTGTTTCTTAATGATCGAAAGGTTGCAGGAGTTGGCACACATGACGTACTGATGGACCTTCCCATGTATGCCGCCCTTGTAAAAGCCTATGACAGTTCGGAAAGCACCCTATGAAGTCAGAACGTCGAGTACGGCAATCCACGCGTGGAGAAATTGGTCATGATCAAGCTTTGAATAGTCTTCAAGAGGAGGCTGACGAATATCAAAAAACTGCGGCAATGACAGTTCTTCGTCGTGGGCTTAAAGTAAGTCCTGAACTACGTTCAGGGGCTGTAATAACTGTTCTTATGGCGCTCATTGTTGCATCAGGATCTCTTGCAATCCCTATCCTCATTCAGCAAATACTCGACAAAGGGTTAGCTGGAACAGAAGGTTTAGATTCGGGTTTCATTTATTCTTCATGCATAATCGCGCTTATTCTTATTGTCTTAGTAATTATCATCCAACGAGCGACCTACAACAGATTGGTAAAAATAGCTGAAACAACAATTCTGGAACTCAGAATACGAGTTTTCGCTCATCTCCAACGTCTAAGTCTCGCTGATCATATCGAAGCTCGTAAAGGAATCCTAACTGCTCGTGTAACAAGTGATATCGAAACTCTCTCTCAATTTGCACAGTGGGGAGCTATCGCCTGGGTAGTTGATTCTGTCATTATTCTAGGAACCCTGACCGTGATGGCTATCTATAGTTGGCAACTCACGATTGTCGTTATAGCGATCTATATCCCCATCATCCCGATCCTAAAAGCTATTCAACGTCAACAATTCTTAAAATACAGAGAAGTGCGAGATGCTGTTTCAGAAACGATGGGACAAGTATCTGAAGCAGTAACGGCAGCTCCAGTGATCCGTTCATATGGGTATCAAGAGACTGTGCGCACAAAACTTGAAACAGCAAACCAAACTCAATTTAAACGGCAAATAAAAGCACATAAATTTTTTGCTTTGCTAGCCCCGGTTATGGATACGTTTAGCGCGATGACCATCGCAGGAATTGTTGTCGTAGGGTCGCTATTCGGCCCGGAAATGGGACTTTCCTCTGGAGAAATGATCGCATTCGTTTTCCTAACGACTGTCCTCATTGCGCCGATATGGGAATTGGGAGAAGTTCTTGATCAAACACAAACGGCATTAGCAGGGTGGTGGAAGGTACTCTCAGTTCTTGATATTCCATTCGAAGTAGAGGAGCCTTCAAACGGAAAGGACCTCCCACATGGAGCGCTAACTATCGACGTCAATGACCTATCTTTCCATTACAGAACAGGTGGAACTGTACTTGAAAATATTAACTGCTCAATACCAGCTGGTATTAATGTCGCAGTGGTAGGAGCAACAGGTTCAGGAAAAACTACATTTGTCAAACTTCTTGCTCGCCTAGCTGACCCATCTGAAGGTTCGATTCTTATTGGCGGCATACCTCTTCACGAGGCAAATACTGAATCAAGGCATCAATCTATTCAGATGGTTCCACAGGATGGGTTTCTTTTCAACGAAACCATAACTGACAATGTTGCATTTGCTAGACCTGGAGCTAGCCACAACGATGTTGAGCAGGCATTTGACGCGCTAGGGCTTCAGTGGTGGATTGAGACGCTTCCAGAAGGAATACACACGCATGTAGGACCAAGAGGAGAGCGACTTTCCGTCGGAGAACGCCAACTTGTAGCCCTTGCAAGAGCCCAGCTAGCTAATCCCGGTTTACTTATCCTAGATGAGGCCACCAGTGCAGTAGACCCAGAGACAGAAGTGGCGCTTGTCTCAGCTCTCGATCGTCTTTCAGAAGGTCGCACGACCATCTCTGTAGCACACCGATTAAGCACAGCTGAAAGAGCAGATTTTATTCTTGTTTTCGATGATGGGGCAATTGTTGAGTCTGGACACCATTCAGAGCTTGTCCATCAACAAGGTATTTATGCTTCACTTTTTGATAGTTGGTTAGGAAACACGCGTTCATAAAGATAACTAAAACCAAGTAACTCCTTGCATAATTGGTCAACATACATACAGTCTTCGCTAGTCTCTCAAAGAGAACCGAGGAGAATTTTGTGAATAATGATGCTGTAAACGTGACCGTAACTGGAGCAGCAGGCCAAATTGGTTATGCTCTATTATTCAGGATTGCAAGTGGGCAGATGCTAGGTCCTGAACAGCAAGTAAATCTTCGGCTATTGGAAATCACTCCCGCGTTGGGAGCCTTAGATGGTGTCCAGATGGAACTTGATGACTGCGCATTCCCGCTCCTTGGATCAATCACAAAAACCGATGACCCAAACGTGGCGTTCGAAGGAAGCGACTACGGTCTGCTCGTTGGCGCGATGCCAAGAAAAGATGGAATGGAACGAGCTGATCTTCTTGAAGCGAATGGAGGCATCTTCGGGCCGCAAGGGAGAGCAATAGCAGAGAACGCAAATACAGGTATAAAAATTCTTGTTGTAGGAAACCCAGCGAACACCAATGCACTTATTGCACAGTCGGCAGCCGCTGGGATTAATCCAGGGCAATTCACCGCGATGACCCGACTCGATCACAATCGGGCGAAGAGTCAAGTTGCCGACAAATTAGGAGTCTCTATCCAAAGTGTCAAGAAAATGACAATATGGGGAAATCATTCAGCGACCCAGTACCCAGATCTTTTCCATTGTGAAGTAGATGGAAAATCTGTTGCCGAGAGCGTTAATGACCAAGATTGGCTTGAAAACGACTTTATTCCAACTGTCCAACAACGCGGGGCAGCAATTATCAAAGCTCGGGGAGCCTCTTCAGCAGCTTCAGCAGCAAATGCAGCCATTGATCATATGCGCGATTGGGAATTGGGAACTCCTGAAGGAGATTGGGTTTCGATGGCGATTCCATCCGATGGCAGTTACGGAGTCCCAGAAGGTGTCATTTCATCATTTCCTGTAACGTGCAGCAATGGCTCCTATGAGATCGTCCAAGGGTTAGACATTGACCAGTTCAGTCGCCAAAAAATCGACGCATCATCTGAAGAACTTGTAACAGAACGAGAAACGGTAAGCTCTCTAGGCCTGATCTAAGTTCGAGATACAGACCTAATTTTCTATTTCGTCATGAATGTTCACTAAAAGTGCTACATCTCCATCAACAGTTAAAAGACCTCTCAGAAAAGCTTCCTCAGTACTAAGTGACCCTTCTTGAATTAATGCCGCCGTATCCTGATCTATAGAAAAAGTTACATCCGCCTGCTCCGACTTTCCCTCCCGCACAGTAACTTCACTGCCTCCAAGAAAAAGATGGTAAAAAAAAGAGTCACGGGAATCTTCTACAATTTCGTATTGGATAACTATCGAGCTGGTAGGAGTTGGAGGAACCAAAGTACCTAGTTTCTCGTTTAACTTAGCTACCCATTCTGCTTTCGAGAATTCCATAGTTGAAGCGTACACCTAACCCTTAGCAAGCAGAAGGGCCTGAGGAACCAATTCGATTCTTATTGGTGAAACACCAATCAATTCTCCATCTCCCCATATATCCAACCCCTCAGAGCTGATTTCAATCGCCTTTCCATCAAGCGTATGTACTTTAGGGTGAAGTAAATGCGAACCATCAAAGACTCGACGAAAGAACCGCAGCAGCTCTATTCTGCCAATTTTGTCTACTAATGTAAGGTTTGCATTTCCGTCTGTGGGATCAGCATCAGGTGCGATTTTCATGCCTCCTCCGAAATCACTTGTATTTGCGACTGTTCCTAAAACCAGATCGAAAGTATATTTTCTGCCATCTATCAGAAGTTCCAATTCTCTGCTTTGTAATTTTGGTAGACAGAACAACGTTGCAAAAGTGTAACGGCTTGGACCTTTCGGCCGTCGCATTTTATTTGCGCGTGTGTTTACATCAGCTGAGAATCCGAATGTCAAAACCGAAGCAACCCATCGGCTATTGACTTTCAACAAATCAATTTTTGAAGGCTCAGTGAATGCGACATTAGTGGCCTCTTTCATTTTCATTGGAAGCCCTAAAGCCCGAGCAAAGTCATTGCCCGAACCTGAAGGAATCACTCCTAGAGTTGTAGACGACCCAGCGACAGCTTGGATAGCGAGATGCACAATACCGTCACCGCCAGCAACGATTAACCTTTCGGCACCTTGGCCCACCGTCTGTTGTAAGAGAGATTTTGTCTCTTCGATTGACGATGGAGAAAGAATATCAATCTCTGTGATGTGCTCTCTAACGCTGTCAATAATAGAAGATGAAAGTCGATCTCCTCTTCCTCGGCCAGCAGCTGGATTGACTAATAGATGTATGCTCATCACAATTCGGTTTCTGCGGATTTAGCTATAACACGATTCTGGCTCTTTTTTTCATAACGTAAAATACTTAAAACCAAAGTAAACCCAATGATGGCAAGAACCATTGGCCAAAAAAAGTCAATAAAGTTTCCCGGCCAGCCAAGTGCAGTTCCCTTGATGACTTCATCTTCTATCTCACTAATGACACCAACTCCATTTGGCCAAGGCCAAAGAACCCTAAGACTGCCGACCATCAGCCCGATAAGGCACACCAGCAGAGANTCCCTATAGCGGCTAAGAACCCACCCAAGAGCTTTCACCGAAAGGGCTAAAGAAATANTGGCGCCCAATCCAAAAACCAATAACTCATTTAGGCTTCTATCATTAATTGCTTCGATCACCGGCGCGTACATGCCAATTGTCAACAACAAAAACGACCCGGATATACCTGGAAGCACCATTGCGCAAATAGCAATCAAACCCCCTAAAAAGAAGTTAAACAGCGACGGATTCTGTGTCTGACCTGAACTCAAACCCAAAATTAAAAACGTTGTAACAGCGACAAGAACCATATACACGAATCTGCGTGAGCTCCATGCAGCAACCATTCTGACTCCGGTAAGTATTGAAACTGCGACCAGTCCAAAAAAAAGCCCGGCCATAGGTTTGGGATAGTTGTCTAAAAGTTTCTCAATGAAATGCGCCAGCACTCCAAAAGCAAGAAAGACACCTAGAAGAAGNGGAATGAGAAAACCCCATTCAATAGTTCGGAATCTCGACCAAAATTGACGNAACTCTCTCTTAACCACATCAGTAGCGCAGCTCGTTAGGGCTCCGATATTTTCGATTAAGCGATCGTAAATTCCCAGCAATAAAGCAATAGTCCCTCCGGAAACCCCTGGAACGGCATCCGCCAGACCCATAAAAGAACCGCGGAGAAAATGAGCTACTTTACTTTCTGAAAAATGTGGNTCTTTCGATTTTGTCATGCCACTGTATGATAGATCTTAATTCCGCCATCACTAACGACGTAACTAAATTGGATGTAGATGATTTCGACCCCTGAAGAACAACAAAGAGGAGACGAGTATCTACTTAATCTCTTCCTAACGACTGAAGGGATAGCTAATCCCGCTCCATGGTATAAAAAACTGCGGGAAGATATGCCAATATTTCAGAGTTCTAACGGAGCAATCTTTTTATCTCGTTTTGATGACTGTCAGAGTGTCTTTAGGGATAATCGATTTGGGAAGGGAGACCAATCAGGGCCAGGTGGTTCAATGCTTCCCCGAGAGGAATCCCCAGAGGTTGTTGCTTTCAGAATCGAAGTCAATGAAGCTCGGACACAAACCTCACCGTCTCTTCTTTTCCTTGATCCTCCTGACCATACGCGCTTGCGCGGATTAGTCAATCGGGCGTTTACCCCTCGACGCATAGAAGATATGCGGATGAGCATTCGTGACCTAACCGAAGAATGCCTTGATGAACTTGCGGAAGAAAGCGGTGGAGACGCAATGGAAATTTTAGGGTTTCTTCCAGTGAACGTTATTGGTGAACTCGTCGGGGTTCCACGCTCGGACTGGAATTATTTCCGCCCTCTTGTCAATGATGGGGTAGCGAACCTTGAAGCAAGCCCCACACTTGAAGAGTTGAAAGCATCGCACGCAGCATTTACTGAAATGGGCGAATACTTTCGACAACTTTTGCATGAAAGAAAAAAGAATCCGAAAAACGATCTAATTTCCGCCCTCATTGAAGTAGAGGAAAGCGGCGATCGAATATCTGAAGATGAAGTCGTCAGCACCGTGATTCTCTTGTTTGCCGCTGGGATGGAAACCACGCAAAATCTCATAGGTAATGGCCTAGCTGCTCTCTTTCAACACCATGACCAGTACAGACTCCTATGGGATAACCCTGATCTAGTTCCAAGCGCTGTTGAAGAAATGCTCCGCTGGGATAGCCCTGTTCAGCTCGATGGAAGAACTGCACTTGAAAAAACAGAGATAGATGGAATACAGATTGAAGAAGGACAATCCGTAGTCACACTGATAGGTGCTGCAAATAGAGATCCCGAAAAATTCGAAGATCCAGACAATTTTCTCGTTCGTCGTGATGAAGGACCACCCCTCAGCTTCGCTTCAGGAATCCACTTCTGTCTTGGAGCGAACTTAGCAAGAGCAGAAGGTCAAGAAATGTTCGCCGGCCTCATTCGTAGATTTTCCTCAGTTCAGCAAGCAGGTGAATTAGAACAACGAGGACGAATGACGCTTCGAGGATTCAAAACCGTTCCAGTCTCTGTAACTGAGCGCTAACACTCAGGCAGATGACAAACGACGAAACCTCTGAATCCAAGTGGGATAGTCGATACAGAGAAAATCCCGTACTTAAGGACCCT
>PBPU01000049.1 GCA_002724825.1 Acidimicrobiaceae bacterium | reverse complement strand
TAAACCGGGGTATCAATAGAGTTTCCATTTCGAAGAGACTGTATATCGCTTACAAATAATTCAACATCGAGAGAATCCGGATGGTCATAATTAACTCGCGCACGCTCGCTTAAAGCCATATGCCCCTGATCGCGGTAGTAGCTATCGAAAGCTATTGTTGAAACAGATCCGTCAAATGCTTCGACAAGACTATTAACAACAGTTGTTTTCCCAGAACAACTCCCACCAGCTATACCCACGAATTTCGATGACACGACAGAAGTCTACTTGCGTGAAAAACAAAGACCTAGTTCATGGCCTTATTCTGGTGAGACATAAAGAGCGGGTGAGGAGAATCGAACTCCCATCATCAGCTTGGAAGGCTGAGGTTCTAGCCGTTGAACTACACCCGCAGACTCCAAATAGTACACGAACATTGGCCAAAATACAGTATCCAGAAAACTAGAAGAGATAAAGGTAGGGGAGTGCGTTCTACACCGGTAGACTTTCGGCCTGTGGCAAGTTCTGTAGATCAGCTAGAAGATAACAAAGTAAAGATAACGGTTGAAGTCGACGAATCAGAAGTCGATGAAGCCATAGATCTAGCGTTCAAAAAAATCTCAAAAGACGTCAGCCTTCCAGGTTTTCGACCCGGCCGTGTTCCTCGAAAAGTACTAGAAGCAAAATTCGGACAAGAATACGCCCGAAGTGAAGCTTTGAACGAACTGGTTGGGAAGAACTATCGCAGTGCAGTGATTAGCCATGAAGTGGACACAATCGACCAACCCGAAGTAACTATTATTGAAGGTGAAGAGTCTGGACCTCTTTGCTTCGAAGCAGTAGTGGTTACTCGGCCATCTGTTGAAGTGGAAGGATACAAAGATCTAACAATCACGCTTCCTCCTCTTGAAGCTACAGAAGAGGAGATAAATAGCCAAATAGACACTTTGAGAGAGCAGGCGGCCGAACGGGAAGAAGTTGGACGACCAGCTACTTCCGGCGACTTCGTTACTATGGACCTATCCGGATCACAAGACGGAGAACCTGAAGAGAGCCTAACCGCCGACGATTTCACCTATGAGATAGGGTCTGGATTCATAGTTGAGTCCATCAACGAAGGCCTAATGGGAGCAAAGGTGGGGGAAATAATAGAATTTGAAGGTGACCACCCTAATGAAGAAGGCGCTGTTCTGTCCTTCCGTGCTTTGGTGAAGAAAGTAGAGGAGAAGAAACTGCCTGAACTTACTGACGAATTTATTGCAGAGATGACAGAATTCGAAACAGTGGACCTTCTGACCGAAGATACGAGAAATAGGATCGAAGAAGCAAAAAAACAACAATCCGCGAATCTCCTAATAGAAGAAATTGGTTCAGAACTCGCTGAACTTGTTGTCGAAGACCCTCCAGAAACACTGGTACAGGAGCAGATCCAACAGCAGTTACAAGAAATGGCAATGAGAATGGCCCAGCAAGGAATGCAATTTGAACAGTTTCTAGCAGCAACGGGCCAAGACATAGAAGCCTTAGCAGAGAATATGAAAGAGCCTGCATCGAAAGTGGTTAAAATAGACCTAGCACTCAGGGCTGTTGCTAGCGCTGAAAACATATCGGTAGAACAGGTAGACGTAGATTCCGAAATGCGTGACCTGGCAGAGCACTTTAATCAGCAAGAGGACCAACTTGTGGAGATTTTCCACGAAAACGGGCAAATGTTAACTCTTAAAGCTGATTTGCTTAAACAGAAAGCGATGAAATATCTCCAAGAAAACGTTGAAATTATAGACCCAGACGGGAATCCTATTGAGAGAGAAGCGTTTCTTTTCTTAGAGAACCAAGACAAAGAAGAGAATATGAGCGAAAATGTAGAAGAGGAATCAACTACTATTGATTCTGAGGAAGAAGAACAAAGTGAGTAACGCCCCCAACACCCCCAACAACTATCTTGTCCCCACCGTCGTGGAGCAAACAAACCGCGGAGAACGGGGATATGACTTGTACTCGAAGCTTTTAAAAGAAAATATCATCTTTATTGGAACTCCTATTGACGATGGAATTGCAAATCTGGTTTGTGCTCAACTTCTCCATCTAGAGTCGGAAAATCCAGATAAAGATGTAAGTCTCTACATCAACTCTCCTGGAGGCAATATCAATTCGGTATTTGCCATATACGACACTATGTCCTATATCAAACCGGAGATTGCAACCATTTGCTACGGGCAGGCAGTAGCAGCAGCAGCCGTTCTTCTAGCCGCTGGAACACGAGGAAAGCGTTTGGCTTTACCCCATTCACGAATTCTTATCCATCAGCCATACGCTGGAGCCCAAGGACAAGTATCCGATCTGGAGATCGCATCAAGGGAAGTTCAGCGACTTAAAAACCAGCTTGAAGAAGTATTAGCGGCACACACAGGCCAATCAATAGAGAAAATACAAACAGATACTGACCGTGACAATATAATGGACGCTTACGAGGCAAAAGAGTACGGCATTATTGACGAAGTAATCGAATCCCGAGGTGAAGTAGACAACAGCGGCCCAATAACTGCTGTAGAAAATAGTTAGGGGAGGGAATGGCAAAATTCGGTGAAGGTGGCGAGCTCCTCAAGTGCTCCTTTTGCGGTAAATCACAGAAGCAAGTCAAAAAACTAATCGCTGGCCCCGGCGTCTATATCTGTGATGAATGCATTGACCTCTGTAATGAGATTATTGATGAAGAGCTTGCATCACCCGTCGAATTAGGATTCGAAGAACTTCCTAAACCCAACGAAATCAATAAGTTTCTTGATGATTACATTGTTGGTCAAGAACAGGCAAAAAGAATACTTTCAGTCGCCGTATACAACCATTACAAAAGAGTCCAAGCGGGGGAAAGTAAAGAAGACGATGTAGAGCTCTCTAAGAGCAACATCTTACTTATCGGCCCAACAGGTTGCGGAAAGACGCTGATGGCGGAAACCTTGGCTCGAATGTTGAATGTTCCTTTCGCTATAGCAGATGCTACAGCCTTAACCGAAGCAGGATATGTAGGCGAAGACGTAGAGAATATTCTCTTGAAACTCATCCAAGCCGCTGACCTAGATATCAAAAAAGCCGAAATGGGAATTATCTACATTGATGAAATCGATAAGGTCGCCCGAAAAAGCGAAAATCCATCAATAACACGGGATGTCTCTGGCGAAGGAGTCCAGCAAGCTTTGCTTAAAATACTTGAGGGAACATTAGCGTCAGTTCCTCCTCAAGGTGGACGTAAACACCCTCATCAAGAGTTTCTCCAGATCGATACAAGAAATATTTTATTTATATGTGGTGGCGCATTTGCTGGGCTTGACGATGTCATTGAAGAACGAATAGGAAACACTGGTGTTGGCTTTGCTGCTGATCTTCGACAAACCTTAGATAAGGACCTTACGGCTCTCTATTCTGAAGTTCAACCAGAAGACCTTGTAAAATATGGTTTGATACCTGAGTTTATAGGTCGACTACCTGTTGTCGGAGCGGTAGGAAATCTTAAAACAGATGCACTCGTCAGAATACTAACTGAACCCAAAAATGCTCTTCTAAAGCAATATAAGAAATACTTTGGATTCGAAAATGTTGATTTGGAGTTCACTGATGCTGCTCTGGATGCAGTTGCTGAACTCGCTTTAGAGCGTAAAACGGGTGCTCGAGGGCTTCGATCGATTTTAGAAGACGTGCTTCTAGAAGTGATGTACGACCTGCCAAGCCGCGACGATGTGCTTACCTGTGTCATTAATGAAGACGTTGTTCGAAAGAAAACGGAACCCGAACTAGTCCTCCGGGGGGAGAGCGGCTTAGCTGCCTCATAGGGCGATACATTACAAAGATGCTGATAAATGAAGCGCTCGATTATCTCGATAGTCACATCAATAGAAGGTTAACCCTAGAAAAAATTGACGGGCTTTCCCTCAATCAGATGAAAATCTTACTCGAGACAATTGGTAATCCACACGAGGACTTCCCAACGATCCACATCACAGGGACAAACGGAAAAGGTTCAACAGCAGCTATGATTGCGCAGCTCTTAAGTGCTCTTGGATTATCAGTAGGCCTCTACAGCTCTCCCCACGTTGCTTCTATCACTGAACGGATTCACATTAATGGAGAACCAATAAGTGAAGAAGAGTTTGCGGAAAATGTCCATGCCTTATCTTTGGCAGAGCTTCATCTAGAGTTCAGTCCAAGTTGGTTCGAGTTAGTCACGGCGGTCGCATTCAGATCCTTTGCCGATGCAGCAGTTGACGTCGCAGTAATTGAGGTNGGTATGTTAGGACGATATGACGCAACGAATATAGGAAATNCACGTGTCTCTGTTATTACTAATGTCGATTATGACCATACAGATGGAGCAGAAGGTTGGCGNGAAAAAATAGCGCGAGAAAAAGCAGGGATNATACGAAAAANTGGAATTCTTTGCTTAGGTGAANTTGACGATGAATTAGACGCAATATTCACCGATGAACAACCAGAAATAATTTACAGAAGAGGCCAAGATTTCTCAGTCCTATCTAACGAACTAGCTGTAGGAGGAAGGCATTTAACCTTAAAAACTCAATCTCGAAAATATGAAGATATATACCTCCCTCTCCATGGAGAGCACCAAGGACTTAACGCAGCAATAGCCTTATCTGCTGCTGAGGCATTTCTCGAAACACCGTTACCTGACGATGTAGTCAAAAACGGATTCGAACAGGTAAATATAATAGGTCGGTTTGAAATTCTAGGATCAAATCCACTTGTAGTCGTTGANGGAGCCCATAATCCACCAGGAGCAGAAGCAGCTANACAAACGCTTAACAAGAGTTTCCCAGCCGATGGGAAATTAATCCTNATAGTTGGAATGACGGAAGAGAAGAANGCNGAATGGATGCTGGATTGCTTAGAAGCAGATGAAGCTGGACTCGTCATATGCACTGAAGCTACTTCACCACGAGCCATGGCAGCGAACGACTTAGCAACAGCAGCTAAGAAAGTTGCTAATAAAGTAGAAGTAAAAACCGACCCCAAAGAAGCGCTGAACTTAGCGCTCTCCCACGCTGAGCCAGAAGATGTCGTAATGGGTACCGGATCTTTATATATTGTCGGGGCGCTCAGAGAGGCGTATCTAGCAAACCAAGGATGATNGCCTCGTTCCCTCCATGAAACGATAAAATCTCCTTTATGAACCAAACTTTAGTACTTTGCAAACCCGATGCAGTTGAAAGAANGCTAGTCGGGAAAATTATTTCACGNTTTGAAGAAAANGGTCTGAGCATATCTTCGATGAGAATGTTGACGATCACCCCAGACATAGCCGCTCTTCATTACGCAGAACATGTAGGAAAGCCCTTTTACGATGACCTAGTAGCGTTTATCGGAAGGTCTAATTCTGTAGCGATGGTCGTAGAAGGGCCTGATGGCACCTGGGAAATAGTCAGGAAAATGATGGGGGCNACAAATGCCGCCGAGGCTGAACCAGGNACAATACGCGGAGACTTCAGCGCACTATTTACAGAAAACCTTGTTCATGGATCAGACTCAGCAGAATCTGCTCAGAGAGAGATAGGAATCTTTTTTGAGTAATGCTGCAATTTCCATAGGTGGATTGCACTTTTAGCATCACCTTCTACACTNGAAGAAGCGGAGATTTGAGTAAACTTGCTTGCTNGCTAAAATTTTNGCTNTGCACANAAGAANCTTTAGAAACGAACGGTAAAACATATGGCTTCAATACTCGGAGTTATGGGTCGAGATATGGCAGTTGACCTCGGAACTGCTAATACACTCGTGTATGTTCGCGGCGAGGGAATTGTGCTAAATGAGCCCTCCGTGGTCGCAATTGACATTCGAGATGGATCTGCTCTTGCAGTTGGAACAGATGCAAAAAGAATGATTGGTAGAACACCGGATCACATTAGGGCATCAAGGCCCTTACGAGATGGAGTCATAGCGGACTTTGATATGTGCGAACAGATGCTTCGGCACTTTATCGAAAAAGTACACCAAAGTAGGCTAGCTAAGCCCCGAATGGTGATCTGCGTCCCATCTGGNATCACAGGAGTTGAGCAGCGAGCTGTTCAGGAAGCTGCTGAATTTGCTGGAGCACGTAAGCCGGCTTACATTATCGAGGAGCCTATGGCAGCGGCAATTGGATCGGGAATGAGAGTCCAAGAACCTAGNGGAAACATGATAGTCGATATCGGTGGTGGNACNACNGAAGTGGCAGTCATCTCTTTGGGNGGTGTGGTAGCGAATAAGTCAGTTCGTGTNGGTGGAGATGAGCTTGACAACTCTATTGTCCANTACATCAAAAAAGAATACAGTGTTGCCCTTGGCATCAGGACTTCCGAGGAACTGAAAATTAAATTGGCAAGTGCATGGGTAACTGAAGAGCTCTACGCCGAAGTGCGAGGCCGTGATTTAATAACTGGATTACCGAAAACGATCGTTACTTCAAGCTCTGAGATCCGTGAAGCAATCGCTGAGCCGTTATCAGCTATAATTGACGCAGTTAANATGACTTTGGACGTTACCCCACCGGAACTAGCCGCTGACATTATGGAGAAGGGAATCATGCTTGCTGGTGGTGGCGCACTCCTACACGGTATGCCAGAGTGCTTAGCGCATGAAACTGGGATGCCCGTTTGTATCTCACCTCAACCACTCCATGCNGTAGCGNTGGGTTCAGGGAAATCCTTAGAGTCCTTCGATTCCCNAAAAGGGGTTCTCTTCTCCTCTTCACAGGTCTAGGTCTAAGGTTGTTGCTGTATGGCTGTGCCACGAAGATATAGTGGCTCTCGATTTGCTCTCGCTCTTCTTATCCTTACCTCCGTCACCCTGATTTCATTAGATGCAAGAGGTTATGCTCCAGTCGGAAACTTAAAAAAAGCCGGGATTGTCATCGTTCAACCATTTAGATCTCTAGCCAATATTGTGTTTAGCCCAGTAGGTGATGCTTGGGAATCATTCTCCAATGNAGATGAATTAGAGCGTGAGAATACGTTGTTAAGGCGACAATTAGANGAGCTGTTAAGTTACCGTATAGCCAATGAAGGAGCTGTAAANGACCTAGAAGCTCTTAGAACACAGTTAGGGCTTCAAGGNCTTGGTGGNCAAGAAACAGTAGTTGCAGAGGTNACAGCTGGATCNGTCTCTAATTTTGANCCCTATATNCTTGAGATTAATAAGGGNACACAGAGTGGAATAANAGAAGGGATGCCTGTGATCTCAACTGGTGGGCTGATAGGCCGAATTGAGAATCCTGGGCTTCGAGATTCGCGCGTTCGGTTGATCACCGACCCAACTGTCAACATAGGCGTTCTTGCTATCGGCACTAAAGAAATTGGAATCCTTACTGGTAACGGCGTTGACCAGCCAATGCGAGTTATTGACGGAATTCCGATAGGGGCACCTGTAGAAGTAGGAAGTATTCTAGTAACTAGCGGGCTAGATAGAAGCCCATATCCTGAAGGTTTCGCAGTCGGTTCAGTTGTTGAAGTTGTGCCTGATGAAGTAAATCTAGAAAAAGAACTATTAGTAGAGCCAACTGGTGAGATGAATAATCTCGATTTCGTAACGGTCGTTCTGTATCAACCGCCGAGTATGGAGTGAAAGAATGGGTGTCGCAGTACTAAAGAACTGTATTGTTCTTTTATTTCTCCTTTTGCTTCAGCTGGAATTGTTCTCTTCTATGCGATTCTTTGGAGTCATGCCAGAGCTGCTTCTTGCTTCAGCGATAGCTGCCGGTTGGTACGGAGGTCCGACAAGCGGAGCGATAGTTGGATTTACTAGCGGCCTGTTCTACGACTTCTATCTAGCAACTCCTCTAGGATTAAACGCGCTGACGTACGCAATAGTCGGATATCTTCTAGGGCAGATAGCAGTCTTCCTGTCAGATGAGGCTGAGTGGATTATAAGGATAACAATCTCTGTAGCTGCAGTTACTATAGGGCTTGTTTTATTCGTGACGTTCGGAGAACTTATAGCAGAACCGAATTTATACAATCGAAATTTTGGCAAAATACTTGTAATTTCAAGCCTATATACCGGCTTACTTATGGTTCCAGTTCATTTGATGATGGCGTGGGCATTCGGTGCTAGGCGGATTAGTTCGGTTGGTTTCGATCGAAAGCTAGTGTGAAAATGATTTTAAGTGCTGAGGAAAATGAATAGGTTAAGAGGGCTTGATCGTTCAAGGCGTCTACGGCTAGGTATCTTAGGCGCTGTAGCTATCTCTTTATTTATACCGCTTGTTGCGCGTTTGTGGTATCTGCAAATTATCAAAGAAACTGAGTTCATCGAAAGAGTTCAGGATAATACAACTGAAGAAATTATTGAGAGAGCACCAAGAGGAAGAATCCTAGATGTGAACGGTCGGGTCCTTGTTGATAATAGACAATCAATCGTGGTCACAATTGATAAGGAGGAGATGGCAACTGTTCGCTCATCAAAATTGGATGATCTTTTTTTCGATCTTGCGAAAGAGATCAGCCTTTCCGGGAACTTAACAAAGGTGGCTCAAATTGAGGATGCGTATGAGTCAGATCGTTATGGGCCATTCGCTAAAGTTCCTGTAGTTTCAGATATTTCAAAAGAACTCCAAGTGTATCTCGCAGAGTATTCCTACAAATGGCCTGGGGTTGGAACGACTGTAGTAACGGTCCGCGACTACCCATACGGTACTTTGGCTGCTCATTTGTTGGGGTATGTCGGGAGCTTGAGTGAAGATGAAATCGTTCAAGTTCAGAGTGCTGAAAAGACGTATCTCGCCAATGATGAAATCGGGAAAGCAGGTATTGAGCTTTTTTACGAAAACGCTTTGCGAGGTACTCCAGGCAGGAAGACAGTTGTCGTAGACAAGTTCAACAATATTCTTGAAATTGTAGAAGAGATTCCAGCAAAAGCAGGAAGCGATGTTCAGCTAACTATTGATATCGACCTTCAAGCAATGGCAGAAGAGTATTTGAAAGACGGATTAGACATTGCTCGCCAGCAACCAACAAAATTTGAAGAGGAAGGAGTCATCATCTATAAAGCGCCTGCAGGTGCAATGGTTGTGATGAACCCTCAAGATGGCTCAGTGCTTGCTATGGCCTCATTCCCTACTTATGATCCTGAATTGTTCGTTTCAGGTATAAGCCAGGATGAATTTGACGACCTAATTGACCCTGGAAATAGCCTTC
>PBPU01000005.1 GCA_002724825.1 Acidimicrobiaceae bacterium | reverse complement strand
ATAGCGGCAGCAGCAGGGATAAAAGTTTTCTGCACAGGAGGAATTGGTGGAGTGCATCATGGATATTCGGAATCTGGCGATCTGAGCGCTGACTTATTCGCTCTTGCTCGTCACAAAGTTGTATGCGTCTGTGCTGGTGCTAAAGCTTTTTTAGATCTTTCACGGACTTTAGAAATGCTGGAGAGCTTAGGAGTGCCTGTCCTCGGCTGGAAAACATCAGACTTTCCAGCCTTCTACCTTCGAAGTAGCAGGCTACCTATTTCTTCGGTTGAAGATCCAGAAACTATTGTAAGCGTTTACGAGAATGCATCTGCTCTAGGACTTCCTCAGGGAATCTTGGTTGGTGTA
Source organism: Acidimicrobiaceae bacterium (assembly GCA_002724825.1). Lineage (GTDB taxonomy): Bacteria > Actinomycetota > Acidimicrobiia > Acidimicrobiales > UBA8592 > UBA8592. The sequence goes on along the minus strand of PBPU01000005.1, from coordinate 17,270 downwards.
CCTATCCCCGAAGAGTACGCACTCGACCCAGAGACAAGCTGGGCCCTCATCGATCGTGCATTAGTCGAAGCAAAGGAAGCCGGAGTTAACGGCCCCGAAGTTACCCCATTTATTCTTGAATTGGTAGAAAGGGAAACTCATGGTGAAAGCGTGCCTGCAAACCTAGCTCTTCTTGAGAACAACGCAGAAGTCGCTGTTGAAATTGCAAAAAGATTTCAGCAGCAGCTGGTTTGACGAGATTCATTAAGACAAGTTAGTTGGATTTTTTTCGTCGCTCGATTCTGTCGGCTCCAGCATCTAAACCTGGAAGCTGCAATTCGACTCCACCTCTCTGACGGGCAATCTCCTCAAGAACAAGCTGCTCTACTTCTTTCCAATTATGAGCTCGTCTGCCTTGTAGATGCCTATTATATGGCTGGTCATAGATGATGACGTCTCGGCCGCCCTCTTGGAACGCTTCGATATTGTGCGGGCCATCATCGATATAGAGGTCAGCGTGGAGGGCAGATTTTGCCCCTATAAAGCAAAGATCACGATAGGGAATCTGAGCCCGATCCAACCAATCAGCTGTATCTCCGGCAGCAATCGCATGACCCCAGTTGACATACAATCGGTGGCTAATAATCCTGATCCAAACGCCCTGATCCGAAAGTCGCCAGAGAGCTTCTGCAGCACCTTCAATCACTGGCATATCGCGAAACATTCTGTGCTCTACTACAGCTCGTTGATGGAAGCGCTCGAAGTCATCAGGACCTAACCCCCATTCCTTAAATCCCCAACTTCTCTCCAAAGGAAGTGATTCTGGATCTACAGAAAGTTCGCTTGCCACAATGTCGCGGAAGATGCGATTGTGGTCGCCGCACACGCCGTCCAAGTCCACTCCAAGAACGAAAGGTTTCTTAATAACTAAGCTCCTTGCTCGCAGTTCATTAAGTCTAAGATAGCTTCTGGACGATGTTTGGTTGGGAATGGAAGGTGTGAAGAAATGGAAGTTTTGATAGTTGATCATCCAGTTGTAGCTGAAAAACTTACCAATATCCGTCTGGATGCAACCTCAAACGCTTCATTTCGGCAGTACCTGCATGAGATTTCGGTCTTTCTCATTTACGAGGCACTCCGAGATTCTTCGCTAGACCAAATAGCCGTCAATACTCCTCTAGGTCAATCCAGTTCTTTCACCTTAGTTAACCAGCCTATGTTTGTACCTATTCTTCGAGCTGGCCTCGGTATGTTGGATGCTGGTTTATTAATGTTTCCAGATGCAACAGTTGGTTTTGTAGGCGCAAAACGCGATGAGGAAACGCTACTCCCAGAAATTTATTTGAACACCATCCCCAATGGTCTTGACGGCACAAGAGTCGTACTTCTAGATCCTGCTTTAGCTACCGGAGGGTCGGCAAAACAATCCATGCAATTAGCTGCCAACGCCGGCGCAGGTGAAATAGTTATTGTGACTGTCCTTTGTTCTCCGGAGGGAATCGATGCAATAGAGAAATCTGGTTTATGTTCGAAAGTAGTTACAGCAGGAGTAGACGAGCGCTTAAACGATGTTGGTTTTATATATCCAGGATTAGGAGACGCCGGAGATCGTCAATTTGGAGTTGATTGATCTGGGACAAGGATTTGCCTGAGATATTCCTTAAGATCTTCTAGGATACTGTCGAAAGCGCGTCCAGTTCGTGTTTGCTCATTCCCTATCTCATCTACATTTTTAACATCCACAACCTTTTCTAGGTACGCCTTCACTACGGGTTCGGTTCCACTTGGCCGAACGAAGATCCGTATTCCGGTTTCCAATATCAAACGAATCATATTTGATTTAGGGAGCTCAAGCCCTGCGTTAATTGCAGCTTGGTCATAATCGCCAAATTCGAGGATTTTAAAACTTCCTAGAATTTCAGGGGAGCCATACCGGAGAAGTTCAGAAGGAAAGTCGACCTGTGGGAGCTGTCCATGCTCAATGACTCGAATTGCTTGCGATCTGGAGACATGAAGGCCGTGCTTGAGATAGAGATTGTTAAGTTGGTCGATTACTGTAAGGTTCTTCTTTTTAAGATCTTCAGCCATTTCGACAAACCTGAGAGCAGCAGAAATCCCGTCCTTATCGCGAACTGAGCTACAAACTGCGTAGCCTAAAGCTTCTTCGAAAGAAAAAACAGTATTCATCTTAGGGTCTCTATACGCTTCGGAAATGATCCATTTGAATCCTGTGAGTGTTTGAGCATGTTCTACCCCCGCTTCTTCAGCTATTTTTTCAATAAGCGAGGATGAAACGATAGAAGAGACGACTTTCCGGTTTTGACCAGATGTTACTTGTAGCATCCTATTACAAAGGAGAGCCCCAATTTCATTTCCAGAAAGTGCCCTCCATTCGCCGTTAGGTTGCGGAACCCCGATGGCTAAGCGATCTCCATCTGGATCGTTTGCCAGAGCTATATCAGCTTTTGAACTTTGTGCTACGTTGAACAATCCATCCAATACTCCAGCTTCTTCAGGGTTTGGGAAAGGTGTCGAGGGGAAAGAAGAGTCTGGCTGGACTTGGGATGGGACTGTGATGAGGTTTGTGATTCCTTTTAACCCAAATACGTGTTCTATCGTTTCCCAACTGACTCCATGGAGAGGCGTATACGCTATAGCCAAGGATCCGGATAACTCTTTGACCGTATTTGCGACAGTCTCGCAATACTCGATCCATATTTTGTCTCCGATTTCCTCTATTACCCCTGGTCCTTTGACGATCTCTTTAGGTGGAAGCTGAGATAATTCGATCTGCCGGTCAATGATGTCGTCCATGGGAGAACGCAATTGTGCTCCGTCAGCGAGAAAGACCTTGCAGCCATTATCGGTAGCTGGGTTGTGTGATGCAGTAATCATGATTCCCATATCTGCAGATTTTTGGCGGACAGCGAAAGAGAGAACTGGGGTAGGTACTACCTTTGTGAAGATGTAGGAGTGTATTCCATAGTGGGAGAAGACCTCAGACATATCAGTCGCGAATACCTCACTATTTTTTCTAGCGTCATACCCGATGACGACTGATGATTCCGGCCTTAAATATTGAGAAATCCCGACAGCTACTTTTCGAAGTGTGAGACGGTTCATGCGATTGGGGCCGCCGCCTTGAGTACCTCGAATACCTGCCGTTCCAAAGGTTAGACGACGTGAAAACCGGTCATCCAGCTCTTCTGTGTTATTGGCTTTNANTAGTNCCAGTAATTCCGAGCGGGTNTCTNGNTCTGGATCATGATCAATCCATTCCTGAGCTTGGGCGATTAGGTCACTGTTTTTGCTTNATCCCATAGTTTAATTTTTTCAGATTTGCAGTTCAGATGAAANAATTTCTTGAAGTGAAGCCTGTGGGCGAGCACCAGTATGTGAAATAACTTCTGCTGCGGCGAGAGAACCGATTTCCCCGCATNTTTTNAGNTCNAGNNCCTTNATNAGNCCNNATAAAAANCCTGANGCATANAGATCTCCTGCACCNGTGGAATCNACTACTTTATCGACTTTATAGGCGTCTATCCCNATGGTGTGTTCTGTTGTNACTATTGTCGANCCATTATGGGCNTCGGTAATGCATGCTATTTCNACCTGTCCTCTTATCCANTCAATGGCTCCTTCTAANGTAGGGCAGCCACTTAGTGCCAGAAATTCCGCCTCATTANCGAAAANAACATCTACCGGCCCAGAGATAAGTTCTAACCACTCTTGATGATGTCGCTCGACACAGAAAGTATCTGAGAGGGTAAACGATACTTTATTACCTGCTTCTTTCGCTATAGATATAGCTAATCGAATAGCTTTCTTAGTCGTTTCAACATCCCATATGTAACCCTCACAATAGAGAAAATCTGCAGATGCAACTGCCTCGTGGTTAATCTCTTCTGCATATAACGTGCTGCTAGCCCCTAAATAGGTGTTCATTGTTCTTGAACCATCTGGTGTCACTAGGACCATTGAGCGGGCTGTTGGAAGACCAGAGGATGTTGGCGTGACAAGGTGATTAACACCGATAGCTTCAATGTCATGGACAAAAAATTTTCCTAATTCATCGTCTTTTACTTTCCCTATGTATCCGGGTGAGGCTCCGAGGAGAGCGATACCGGCCATGGTATTCGCAGCTGACCCCCCAGAGGCTTGTACAGCAGGGTGCATTTCCTTGTAGATAGCCAAAGCTGTCTCTTCATCGACTAAGGACATCGAATTCTTTACGAGATGGTGACGCGATAAGAAGTCTTCAGCTTCATGACTGATGATATCTACAATTGCATTTCCAATTCCGACAATGTCATACGAGGAACCTGAGTTACTCAAATTAGCCTCCAAAGGCTTGGCCTCTACTTCTAACTTGCTTGTTCTTCAGCGTACGCAATTGCGTCAATCCAACTGACACGATCGGTGATCATCTGCTTGTATTGCATCACATGCCTGGGACGATTGAAGCCGAGAATACCTACTAAACGATCTTCTCGGCCGTAAATGGTTGCAAACCGTCGTTCTTCAACAGATCCAGTGATTATTTTTATTTCATCATCTGGGCGTGTCCGGCCAGCTAGCTGGATTTTTCTATCAAATTGATCGGTCCAAAACCATGGAGTGGGCGTATATGGGTCAATCTGGCTCTCCCCTGCTAAAAGCCGTCGCGCAGCATACATGCCCTGTTCAACAGCATTGTCCCAATGCTCTACACGCATTACTTCGTTGAAAAGTCTATTTGGCCAGCGAGCGACATCGCCTGCTGCAACTACATTTGGTGCAGCCAAACATGTCTCGTCGCAAACAACACCATTGTCGATTTCTAAACCGCTTCCGTCAAGCCATTCGGTGTTTGGGATAACGCCGATTCCAATAACCACAACATTAGCTTCGATTTCTCTTCCGTCCGATAGAACAACTTTGTCGACTTTCGAATTACCTTTAAGAGAATCAACTCCGACTCCAGTAATCACCTCTACCCCATGGTCCCGATGGACATCTGCAAGAACTTCTCCCATCTCTGCTCCTAGGACNCGCTCAAACGGAACGGGTGCCACTTCAATCATTGAGACTTCTAAGCCCCGATNTCGAGCAGTTGCCGCAACCTCTGCTCCAATAAAACCGGCGCCAACAACAACGACCCGGTTGGGTTTTGATTCAAANGCATCTCGAATAGCCAGAGCATCATCTAAACCACGGAGCGTATACACGCCCTCGAGGTTTTCTGCCCCTGGGAGGGTTCTACAGCGAGCTCCGGTTGCGATAATCAGCCCGTCATATTTAAGATCGGCGCCTGAGCTGAGAGATACAGTTTTGTTGTCCAGATTTAACTGAACCGCTGTTTGTCCAAGGTGCCATTCAAAGTTGAGACTTTCATGTCGCTCTGGATTAATTAGAGAAACGCGTTCGGGCTCCCAGTCGCCAGCAAGCACTTGTTTTGAAAGGGGTGGCCGGTCATAAGGAAGGTGGGGTTCATCCCCGATTAGATGGATTGATCCATCGTATCCCTGTGCTCTTAATTCCTCTGCTGCTCGAAGCCCCGCGAGTGAAGCACCGGCAATTACGATGTTTTTCAGTTGTCAGCCCTCAGATATTGCAATGGCTTGTTTTGGACAGCGCTGGACTGATTCCTCGACCTTTGCGCGTAGTTCTTCGCCTGGCTCCTCTGAAAGGAGATATAGAAAATCGTCATCACGAACTTCAAATACTTCAGGGGCAACTTGCATACAGATAGCGTTGCTTTCACATAGGTCATAGTCTACTTCGACTCGAAATCCCATAATTCCTCCTAAATCTTGGATTGCCATCAGGATAGCCCATTCTTACAGCCAGATGGTAGGTACGCTCAAACTTCGACACATTTGGTGTCTGAAGCGTTTCTGCGAACAATCTCACGAGAATCATCAAAAACTAGGATCTCTCCTTCTGCTTCTTTTAGTGCATACATCCAAAGGCTGACAGCATGGCAGACATTCAATCCTTGATTAGGATCTGAAGGAGTTAAGAAAGTTATTTGGACCCCGAGAACTTTGACCCCATCAAATGACATTGAGATGCTGACATCGTTGATCCATGAAGAAAAAACTTCATTGCCTTCGAGAAAGACCAAAAGTTCATCCTCGACTAGTTTCTGGTTAGCTTTTAGTGCAGCCGCTATAGCTTCGATGCTTATACCGCATTCATCGGCATTAAAGATTTCAAATTTCTGCTGTGCCACTAGCGCATCAGGGTCAAAAGTCGCGGCAAATAACTGGTCCAATTCATCGATTTCTGCAATGTCTGCGAGAGTGTTTCTGAGCTTCTCTACTACGCTTGCTATTTCAACGGGAGAGACTGTAAGTAGGGCTTCTAAGTCGTCTTGTTCTATCCCGCTGTTAGCCAAACCAATTTCGAAATTCTCTTCGACAAGCGAACAATAAGCTTCGATATCTCCGTTTGAGCTTCCTGAACACGAAGCAATGGTTCCAGCTATCATGAAGAAACCAATTAGCACGAATGAAATTGTGAACTTTAATCGACGCTTTACTTTTGCCACTTTTCTAGTCTACATCAGCTAGTTGGTGGGTTTATCAGCTCCTACAACCCACATGGCGAAATATTGGGCACCTCCGCCATAGGCATGGCCGACTGCTTTTTGGGCATCTTTGACTTGATGGTCCCCTGCCATCCCTCGAACTTGAAGTGCTGCTTCGGCGAATCGAATCATTCCTGAGGCTCCGATTGGGTTTGAGGATAGTACGCCTCCGGAGCAATTGACTGGGAGGTCACCACCGTCGATATGAGTTGCGCCGGATTCGACCATTTTCCATCCGTCTCCTCTGTCACAGAATCCTAAGCTCTCCAGCCACATTGGTTCGTACCAGCTGAAAGGAACGTAAAGTTCTGCCACATCGATTTCTTCCCTCGGATTGGTTATCCCTGCCTGCTCCCACAAGTCAGCGGCGCATTCTCGGCTAGCCTGCGGGTTGACTTCGTCTCGGCCGGGAAAATTATTCGCTTCGCTCCTCATCGCTCCACCATGTATCCACGCAGGATTTGGTGAATGATCAGCTATAGATTCATGAGCAATGACCATCGCAGCTGCGCCATCAGACGATGGGCAAGTTTCGGAATAACGTATTGGCTCCCACAGCATCGGTGATTCCACAACTTGATCGAACGTTAAATCTGTTTGATGCAAGTGGGCATAGGGGTTTAAAAGGGCATGCTGTCGATCTTTAAACGCGACCATGCATCCGATGAGTTCTGGGGCATTGGACTCTTCCATATATTGGCGGATAATGGGTGAAAAGTATCCACCTGCCCCGGCATTGATTGATACTTGAAAAGGCTGCTTGAGGCTTAACGCCCACATTGCATTTGATTCACTTTGTTTTTCCCATGCTACCGTCAGCACTTTTTTATGAACTCCGGAATGAACTAATGATGCGGCGACGAGAGCTGTTGATCCTCCAACAGACCCAGCCGTGTGAACGCGCAATATTGGTTTCCCAACACATCCTAAGGCTTCCGCTAAAAAGATTTCTGGCATCATTACGCCTTCAAAGAAGTCTGGGGCTTTCCCATGACTACGGCATCGATGTCGTCCCATCTCATTCCGGCGTCTTCTAAGGCTCTAAGCGCTGCTTCTCTAACAAGTCCCGGCATAGAAACGTCTCCTCGGGTTGCTGAGAAATTTGTCATCCCAACACCTATAACTGCTGCGGTTTCTCCTCCGGCGCCCATTAGCCCTGTTCTCCTTCGAGAACGCAAACTAGATTCTGTTGCAATATAGGTCCAGCTGTAGCATGCGCTAAGACCCTGTTTGCGCTGCCATCCCAAATAGATCTTGCCGCTTCAGCTATTCGTAACAGTCCGGAAGCCATGAGCGTGTCAGCTTGGATAGGGTACGACCGTTGAGGGACTTCGGGTATATCTAATCCCATTTCTTTTCTTAGCAAAAGATCATGGGTTGTATACGCAGCATGTAGTTCAGTGGAATCAATAGGGCCATCGTGTAGGCCTGCGTTCTGAGCGGCAAGCCGAACTGAAGGAACCGTAGTGAAGTCTCTTGCGCCGAAGTGGTGCGCGTCGATACGATGGTCGATTCCAGTGATCCATGCCGGTCGGTCGCAGAGTTCGTCTGCTTTTCCTTCAGAGGCAAGGATAAGCGCTACGCCCCCATCGGCGTATGTTGGACAGTCTGCTTCTCGAAGAGGGTCAGCAATAAGTGGCTGCGAAAAGTAGTCTTCTCTATTCTCGACTGTTCCTGTNCGNACGGCACAATCTGCAAGTTCGTCTGGCGTNATGGNCCCTTGTTCCAGTANTANTCGTGNNTGTAATGCTGCTACTGAGTGTGCGTCTGGCCANAGAGGGGCTACATAGTATGGGTCAAGCTGCGTGGATAGGACGTCTTGCAGCGATCCGGGTGAGGGTTTCCCATAGGAGTACACGAGTGCGGTATCGATAACACCCATCTGGAATTTGACCCATGTTTCATATAGCGCCCATGCCCCATCCATTTCTACATGGCTTTCAGCAATCGGGGGAACAGGACCGACTGCATCAAGGGTCATCACAAAGGAAAACGCCTGACCGGCAAGAAAATCTGAACTTCCTGAGCAGGTAAAGCCGATATCNGTNTGGTCGAGTCCTGTTTTCGTTCGTACCTCGCTAATAAGTGGGACCATCATTTCGACTTCATTGTCTAGCATGTTTTCTTCTTGGCGGCTGGCGGCAGCAACAACAGCGACTTTACGCATTTGCTTCACCTTGTTTCCTCACATGCCAACCTCTAACTCCTGCAGCCTCAAATGGTATATCTGGTTCACCGGTTGGCTTCCAATACAGGATATTTTCGGCTGTCATCCCTATCTCTTCATCCGGTTTCCAAACTGCTTCAACTCTCATCCCGATTCTGCATTCTTCAGGTGGGCATTCAGCAACAAGGTTTAGAAACCCGATGTCTGCTCCATCTAGAAATATCCACGCTGAAATATACGGTAGCTCGAGCTCTCTTCCTGGAATGGGAACGTTTGTNACACAAAATGACCCTATGTGTCCTGTGTGCGGCATTTCTATAAACTCGTCACAAAGCGCACCATGACGAGAGTCGGCCCCTCTTGGAGGAACAAGGACTGCGCCGTCGACTGGTGAAACAACACCNAGAATTTTTTTGTNAGCGAATTCTCGCAAATATGTTTGGGCTGCCACNCCGGGCGTAAACGTATACTCCAAGCGTATTGGGGTTCGAACAGACTGAACTGGCTCTACCCCATCAAGCGATGACGGTACGCTGACCTCAGNCATTANTCTCCTNAATAGGTNTGAAGCCTTCAATGTCTTTTATGTGGCCTTCGGTNACTTCTCTCCATTTGATNCNAACCTTCATTCCAACTTCTAGCGCTTCAGGCCCATCAGCAAGAACTGCGTGTAATANTGGAGTGTCGGCGCCGTCTAGTTTGATCATTGCTAGTGCGTGAGGAGAGTCCCAGGGTGACTGGGGGCGTGGCTCTTGAACCCATGTCCATGTGATTACTTCGCCCTCTGGGGCTACTTCGACCATTTCGGTTAGGGTTTCAGAAGTTTGTGGGTCATATTCTGTTGGTGGGACGAGCACGGTTCCGTCTTGTCGTTTAATACCAAGGACGATTTTTTCACGGAGTCCAGTTAAGAACGCTCCGATTACTGGGCCCGTTGTCCGTGTGAAGGGATACTCGAGAGCGAGTGGGGCGCTGAGACGTTCGGTTGATTCCACTTGGTTTCCTTTATTTGAAGTGTCGTCCAGTTAGAACTCTATGACTTGTCGAATCACTTCGCCGTTTCGGACTGCTTCGAGTGCNGGGTTGATCTCGTCTATCGTTATCCGGCGGGTAATCATGCCTTCGAGATCTAATTTTCCCTGTTTATACAATCTGAGTAGTTTGTGGAAGTCACTCCTAACATCAGTTCCGCCATAGTACGATCCAACGAGAATTTTCTCGCTGAAGAATAGTTCGAAGGCGCTGAATTGAACCATTTCTTCCATTCTTCCGACGCCAACAATGCATGCGGTTCCGCCTCGACGGACGGCGTCAAATGATGCTCGCATCGTCAATGGGTTACCTATACATTCGAGGGCATAATCAAAGCCATCTCCACCTGTTATTTCAAATTTTGCCCCATCGACATCTTCAGGTTTCACTGCATGTGTAGCACCGAACCTTCTAGCATCGTCGAGCTTTGCGTCATTGAGATCCACTGCAACAATTTCAGCGGCTCCAGCTATCCGTGCTCCTTGGATGGCTGCAACACCAACACCGCCAGCGCCATAGACAATCACTGAAGACCCTGGTGTAATCTTTGCTGTATTCAGTGCAGCTCCGGCTCCTGTCATCACTCCGCAACCAATTAATGATGCGATATCTAACGGAATATCAGGGTCGATTTTTACGACGGCCTGCTTTGGTAAGAGAGTTTTCTCGGCGAATGTTCCTGCTCCAGCCATTGCATGGACGGGTACATTTGCTTCAGTGAAATGGGGTAGCATCATTGAACCAAATTGGACAGTTACGCATAAATTTGGGCTCTTATGATCGATGCAGAATCTACATCCTCCACATGGAGGTGACCAAACTACGATCACGTGGTCGCCAACTGCGACTTCAGTTACGTTGTCGCCTATGGCATCTATAATTCCAGCCCCCTCGTGCCCAAGTACTGCTGGGCATTCGGTTGGGATTGTTCCATTCATAGCTGATACATCCGAATGGCATACACCAGTATGCGTAATCTTGACCACAACGTCGTCAGGGCCTGGGTCATTAACCTCTATTGTGTCAGTTACATCNAGATCTTGATCGCCGGTATTTCGAAGGACTGCTGCAAGCATGAGGGCTCCCATCTATTTCAGACTTACTACGAACAAGTTAGGCTCTAGCGNTCGAAATGTAAAAACCGTCNTTGGTGAAAGCAGCATTTATACTCTATGAACTAATGGACGTTAGAAAAACTAGTGTGGNCCGAGCTNAAGGAAGGGAACTATTTAAGCTGCTGTGGCGAGGNTCGACGAAGGCTTGCCCGTTGTGCGGACAACGAAAATTGTTTAAGAAATGGGTCTACATGGAAAGGAATTGTCCTCGTTGCAAGCTTCATTTCGAACGCATTGAGGGACATTGGATAGGCGCCGTTGGGATGAACACGATTGTTTCTTTCCTCCTACTTGTCGCAGGGCTTGCTATTTTTTTCTATGTCACCTATCCNGATATTCCNACTGGAAGATGGGTCTTCTGGTTTGCAGCTTGCTTTGGTNCCATCCCGATTCTGTTTTATCCGAATTCAAAGACNTTATGGACCGCTATCGACATCCTCATGCGNCCNATAGAGGAGAAAGACTTTGAAATATCTGAAACTGACGGCTTCGTAAATACTCAGGAAGAGCTACCAAGTGAGGTTGGTGAAAATTTATAACAAATGTGTTCTCTTGTCTCTCCGGCGATAGTGTTTGCTCAATGATTGCCGTTGATGTGTTATTGAACACAAATTTAGAAACCAATGCAGAAACTGCGAAGGATCTGGATGCATCGGGTGCTGATGGATTATTTACCTATGAAGGGAAAGGAGATGTTTTCTTTCCACTGGTTCGGGCTGGAACTGNTACNAAAGGAATGTTGTATACGAATATTGCCGTCGCAATTCCTCGAAGCCCCATGCATCTCGCCTACCAAGCTTGGGATGTACAACGATTAACCGGTGGACGGTTTGCTTTGGGTCTAGGCTCTCAGATACGACCCCATATTGAAAATCGGTATGGCTCTGTATGGGAGAGCCCTCTTCGTCAAATGAAAGAAATCGTAGAGGCNACTAAAGCTATTTTTGACTCATGGCAGCACGAAACGGCTCTTAACTTTGAGGGAGAGTGGACTCGACACACCCTTTCATCTCCGATGCTGACCCCGGATCCTCTCCNATGCGGTCCNCCACCGGTCTGGCTTGCTGCTTTAGGGCCGAAGATGACACANTTAGCTGGCGCATGCGCAGATGGGCTTCTGGTTCANCCCTTCACCTCACACGAGCACCTNATCAAGCATACGATTCCGAATATGATGACCGGATTGAACTCTCGNGGGAAAGACCCTTCTACTTTCACACTCACTGTTGGAGCNATCGTCGGAGTTCATGATGGAAGTCNGGAAAGTAAAGAACGAGCTGAATCTATCGTNCGTGGGATGCTCGGCTTCTATGGGTCAACGCCAGCNTATAGGCCNGTTCTTGAAACTCACGGGTGGGGCGACCTGCAGCCCCAGCTTCGGCAAATGACGAAAGAGGGAGAATGGGGGAAATTGGGGGATCTTTTCACCCAAGAGCACCTACAGGCCCTATCGGTTGTCGGNACACCATATGAAGTTGGTGTGGAGTTAGCCGGACGGTATGGACAAACCGCTGATCGAGTTGCGTTATCAATTCCTCAAGGCATCGACCCTTCTTGGCTTNCTGACCTGGTTCGTGGCGTTAAGAATTCTTAATTAGCGTTCGAAAGGGACTTCCTTGAACTGTTCCTGCAGGACGTTTTTGGTGATTTTTCCTGAAGGGTTCCTAGGAATTGAGTCAATAATTATTAATTGCTCAGGGATGGCGTTNTTTCTAAGGCCGGCGTTTTCCAAGTACGTNCGAAGCTCACTCAAAGTAATNGGANTGTGGTCTTCGGCCGTTGATACTACAGCNCATGCCCGCTCACCGGTAACCGNATCTGGTANGCCAATGACTGCTATGTCTGCAATATGTTGGTGGCCGAAGAGAAGATCTTCGACCTCTTTAGCTGAGATATTCTCGCCATGTCGTATGATGACGTCTTTTAACCTTCCAGAGATTACGACATATCCGTCCTCGTCGATAATCCCTAGATCACCGGTTCGGAAATAACCATTTTCATCAAAGGCTTCTTTATCGAGAGATGCATCAAGATAACCCAACATAAGTTGGGGAGCTTTTGCACGCAATTCTCCTTCTTCTCCTGGTTTGGCAATAGATCCATCTGGCTTGATAGCAATAAGGTCCACTCCGGGCATGGCTTTACCTTCTGACGTGGCAAGTTTGTCATCAGGGTCTGTATCTGCTCCCATCGTAAGTATTGGTGCTTCAGTTAGCCCCCATCCGGAGACGATACCGCTTCCCCCGAGTTCCGCTTTGACTTCAGCATGAAGGGTTACGGGTTTAGGTGCGCCTCCCCCAGGGAAGTTTTTTACATTCGGGAATAGCTTTTTTGAAGGATTTGCTCGTTGGGCGTTGAGGTACGCCATATGGAATGGTGTCCCTGCACCGGGATGTGTGCAATTCTCTCGTGATAGAAGCTCTGTTGTGTTTACGGGGTCAAATGCGGCATCGCAGATTAATGTTGCTCCGGCCTGTAATGCAGTAAACAGCCAAGTCAAACCTCCGATATGAGGGAACGGGAAAACTAGCGCTGGCCTATCTCCGAACTGGACGTCCAACCTCTCCCCCATGCTTTTCCCTATCGCTGCAACAGATGCGTCTGTGTGCTTTGCACCTTTGGGGTCTGACGTAGTTCCCGACGTGTAGCACAGCCATCGCAATGTATTCTCTTTCCCTTCTAAATACGTGGGCAGTATGGCCGGGTCGGCAGACGGAAAATTATTGGGTTCTACAGCAAGAGATGTTAGTTGGTCAGCTGATGAGGCGATATTTGATCCCATCTCTTCGAAGTTAAACCCTCGATACTCTTTGGGAGTTATCAAATATGAGGCGCTCGCTTGTTTCACGCAAAATCCGACCTCTCGTTCTCGGTAGATCGCAATGATCGGATTTTGAATTGTTCCTAGTCGACTAAGAGCTGCAGATAAGACAATGGTTTCTATCCATGTGGGGAGCTCCCAAGTGACTACATCGCCTTCTTTGACTCCTAGTTCGAAAAGGCCGGCTGCCATTTGCTCGGCTGCGATCTTATATTCGAGAAAAGTTAACCTTCGTCCTTGTTCATCAACGAGCATTTCCGACTCGGGGGTAACTTTGGCCCGTTCGAGAACTAACTTCCATAAATCGGTTGTTTCTANCCCCATNCTTTCCCCCGCCTAATNGGAACATCGTCCATGATTGAGTTAGTCAATTTTGATATGCGCCTTTAAATGNGTCTCGGATTCGTTGACCCATCCTTTACCCGTTGCATATTGCACCATTCCTGAGAAGTCTTCTTCCCAATTNTTGGGNACTTTNCCTTCAACATTTCTGGTGATCCATTCAATACTCACCCANACATGTTCGTCNCCTGCTGCCTNAGCTTCATTTCNGATAATAGAAGCGACAATATCTTCGTTGTGTTCTGGACTTTCAATATGNAATGCGGTTAGGACTTCAGGTTCTTGAATTGAAGCAGTTTTTGTTTCTGGGTCAATGGAAATAAACATGAGAAGATTCTAATCGGATCAGGATGCCCTGCGCATAGGTCTCGTGTAATGTTTGGTATGGAAAAAAATGTAACTGTGGTAGCTACCGGTCTTGATTTTCCTGAAGGTCCTGTTGTCATGGACGACGGCAGTATTGTTCTTGTAGAAATATCTGGGCCGCGTCTTTCACGTGTCACGCCGCAAGGGGTGAAAGAGACTATTGCTGAATGGGAGGATCCAGGTTCCGCAGGTCCGAATGGGGCAGCCGTTGGCCCTGATGGTTGCATGTATGTTTGTAATAATGGAGGATTTATTTGGACCGAACATAAGGGTATGCGATTCCCGCTTGATCGTTCAACAGGGGCAAATCAGGCTCCAAATTATGTTTCTGGTTCTATAGATCGTGTTGATCTTACTACCGGAGAAATTACACAGATTTATCATGAGTTCGAGGGAGATCATTTGTGCGGCCCGAATGATATCGTTTTCGACAAAACTGGTGGTTTCTGGTTTACTGATCTTGGAAAGCAGCGTCCAAGGGAGATAGATAAGGGAGCTGTCTATTACGCCCAGCCTGACGGATCGTCTATTCAGCGGTGGATAGATAATATCGATCATCCAAATGGCTGTGGGCTTTCGCCTGATGGGGAGACATTGTACGTTGCTCAGACTACGACAGGAAGGTTATGGGCGTATGATCTCGAGGAGCCTGGGGTTCTCAAAAGCAGAAGAGGACGCTGTATAGCTAACACTCTTGGATCGCTCGACTCGCTCGCCATTGAAAGAGACGGCTCTGTTGTTGTGGCCGCGTTGCCTGATGGGCTTCTTGTCGTCAGGCCTGATGAATCCTATGAGTACGTATCGATCGATGGGCCGCTAACAACTAATGTTGCTTTCAGCCGAGGTGGAGAGAATATAGCATATGTCACTGAATCGGGTTCTGGGTCGCTACTTGCTCTTGATTGGCCTAGATCGGGCTTAGAACTCGCCTTTTCAGCTTAATCGTTGCGAACCGAAGATCTTCCAGTAAAGGCTATGAATCGTTCGACGGAATCATCCGTTTCAATGTCGATAGCAGGATCGAACCGTCCTGGCCCGCGTAACCCTGCCTCTCTTGGTTTCATCACATCGTATGCTTCCTCGGCCATCGCTTGCGGAATGCAATGATCAATTACAGATGCATCAGCAATATCCCAAACATGCGTTATTGTGTCGATAAAAATAATCCCGAGAAAATCATCTACCGACATCTCGCCAAACGGTGTTTTGACAATTTTTTTAAGACTCTCTTCATTCCATCGGTCTTCTATCTCTTGCGCATAATGGGCGGCGAGAGCTACAGGGTCAGACTCTGTTGAAAAATTTGGGTCATCCACATCTACCTGATCTACCATGGTCATTACCATCGTCGCGTGTTCAAGGACATCCTGAACATTCCATCCTTCGCAGCATGTCTGCTGATCGTGCTTGGATCGAGATGCTACGTCCGCAAAAATCTTTAGAGTATGCCCATATCGGGCGTGATTGTAGCTAGCAGTTTGCTCGAGCATGCTAGATGGCAAGTATGAGTGCTGTGGGCTCATAGTCCTCTTTTCAATATGTAAACGTGTTTGCTTTCGCCTTTGTCGTTATAAGCGACCCTAGTTCAGCCAGTTGTGAGGATCCTCCCCCTAGAAAATTTTCGAGTTGTTTCACCCATAGGAAATACCGGTGGACAGGGTAATCAACATCCGCCCCCATACCTCCATGGAGATGCTGCACATCATGGACTACTTTCTGTCCAATCTCTGAGGCCCACCATTTGGCTATTCGCACTTCTTCTGAGGCTGGGTAACCTGCATCCAGCCGCCACGCTGCTTGCCAAAGTACAAGCCGCATAGCATCAGTTCCTATATAACAGTCCGCCGCCCTCTGGGTTACTGCTTGGTTGTGCGATAAGGGTCTTCCAAATTGCTCACGTTCGCTAGTGTACTCTGCTGCCAATTCGGTGGCCTTGGCACAGCAACCAACTGCTATAGCTGATGTTGCCACATTAATTCTTTCTAACATCCAAATGATTGAAAGATTTCCTTGCGCAGGATCTCCAAGAGGTTCTGCCGGAACAGTGTCGCAATCTATCTGAGCTTGAAGTTCCCTGTTCGTAGTAATGTTGGGAGTGACCTCCATGCCGTCTGATTCTCGTTTGACGAGAAACAAACAGGAATCTTCTGGACCTGTTTTTGCTGGTATGAGAATGTAGTCGGCGATATGCGCAGCAGGTACGGCAGGTTTTGTTCCACTCAGTGTCCACTTTCCTTGACTGTATTCTGCTTCCATCGAGGTGTTCAAAGGGTTATTTGCGCCCCATTCCTGGAAAGCTCCGGTGACTATGCATTTTCCTGATGAAATGGCTGGTAGTAATCTTGACTGCTGTTCATCAGTTCCGTATTCAACGATCGGTAAGGCTCCCATTACAAGTGTGGGAAGGAGTGGGACTGGGGCGACTGTTCGCCCTTGTTGTTCGAGGATGAGAGCGAGTTCGAAAACTCCAAATCCGAGACCACCGTACTCTTCTGGCATAGCTACTCCGAGAAGGTTGGCGTTTGCGAGTTCCCCCCATAGGGCTCGATCAAAACGATCCTCTGTTGTTTCGATTTCTTCTACACGGTCAACTGGCGATGACCCTTCAAAGATTTGTTTGCTGAGTTCTGATAGCGCTTGCTGCTCTTCGGTGAGGTCGAAGTTCATGGGCTAGCGTTTCCCTCTGCTCATTCCTAGCCCCATCCAAGCTATGATTTCTCGTTGTATTTCATTTACTCCCCCGCCGAAAGTATTTATCTGCGCTGATCGGCCGGCCGCTTCAAGTTCTCCTCGAAGAATCGCCCCTGGTGATCCTCCACGTACATGTCCAGCTGCTCCTACAACTCCGAGAAGCAAATGATATACGTCAGCTACGCT
>PBPU01000048.1 GCA_002724825.1 Acidimicrobiaceae bacterium | reverse complement strand
GTGCTTCTTCTTCAGCAGGTGCTTCTTCTTCAGCAGGTGCTTCTTCTTCAGCAGGTGCTTCTTCTTCAGCAGGTGCTTCTTCAGTGGTCTCTGAAGCGCTGCTTTCGGAAGAGCTCGATGCTGATGACCCACTGTCATCATCTCCGCCGCCACAACCAATGGCGAAAAGAGAGAAAGCGAGCATTAATGCGAGTATTTTCGCGAATTTACTTTTAGACATATGCAAATATCCCCTTTATGGACCCAGACCTCCTGGGCATGATCACTAGTCTTACCTGAGGAATAGGTCGGTGCAAGTTGTGGTGCTTAATCTAAGGGCCCTTTTTCGTGGTTTTTAGATTTTTTTACTGCAAAACAAGATAGTAATGAAATTTGAGGCAATATCTACATATGAGTGATCCCTTACTTTCCTTGGAGAACGTTGCTTATACCTATTCAGATGGACATGGGTTGAACGGGATTAACATTGAAGTAGAACAAGGTGATCGCCTCGCCATAGTAGGGGGCAACGGTAGCGGCAAAAGCACTCTCTCTCGAATTATTACAGGCCAGTTAGAACCAACAGATGGGACTATAGGTGGGACCTGTCGGATTCCTGAAGACGTAGGGACTGCCGCAGATCTTCGACTCTTCAATAAGGACTCAACAGTTGCATCTGTTCTTCAGGCTCTTGGCGGAGGTGAGAGCCCTGATCGAACACTTGCAGCGGTTGCACTAGAACCAGATGTACTGCAACGCCGAATTGGAAAACTTAGCGCTGGAGAACGATTCCGAGTCGCTTTGGCTGCACAGCTAGCGAATCAGCCCCCATTGCTCGTCCTAGATGCCCCGTCAGCACTACTGGATGTTCGGTCGGCTGAAACACTTGTCGATGCCTTAAATAACCGGCGAGAGGCCTTAATAGTATTTTCAGCCGATATCACCGTTGTTATTGAAACCTGTCAAAGAGTTATTATTTTAGATCAAGGCAAGATAGTCGCAGCTGGTTCTACTATCGACCTCCTAACAGATAGTGAGCTGTTGAAACAACACGCAGTAGAAATCCCATCGGCGCTTTCTCCAAGTTGGCTGCGCCGACGAGCACGGAACCCCGAAGCAAAACAGGTATTGGTCCCAATCGGTGAATTATCGCAGAAGTGGGATTCGATAGACGCTATTTCACAGGATGAAATTGCTCCTGAATCTGCGAGGCGCGTTGAGGAAGCATTTGAAACATACCGGAATGAATTTAAAAGCGTAACTAGAAGAGCTTCAGACAATTTTGTTAAGAGGAAATACTCCTCCCAACAGATTGATGCTCAAATTCGCTTGTTACTGCATCGGCAAAGCGTGAACGTTTGCGTCGAAACAATTAAGGACCTTCTTAGTGATCTTGATGACACTATGCGAAGAGAGGTTTGGGTCCAAGCACGCCACCTCTTCGCTCAATCAATCGCTTGGCGATCTGATTCCGAATTGGCAGAAACACACTTCAATTCAGTCACTCGGAGAGTGTTCCCGATGGTTGGGTTCGATGATGATCTCGAGTTTCGCTGGTTTGGCGGTGTCGCCCTTCCTATAGTTGATCCTGGGCAAGGGGAAGTGCTGACTTTTCGGCTCCGGACGACGACGAGTGAACTTGTTCGGAAGGTTTTAGCATCCTACAATTTGGGTGCGGAGTGGGTAGACCTAGATCGAGATGCCAAAGAGATTGCCTCGGCGATCGATCAACATCTCTCAGAGACTTGGGAATCAACGATGCCGGTTGAAATAGATATGCTCAAACCGGTCTTTTATCGGAACCGAGGCGCATACTTGGTTGGTCGGATTCGTCATTTGACTAGAGTCTCTCCCTTCATTGTTCCGCTTCGGTCTCTTGAGTCAGGGGTTGTGGCAGATGCTGCGCTCCTGACCGAGAATGCAACTAGCCGGATATTTGGTTTTACGCGTTCATATTTCCATGTAGATACTAACGAGCCCGGGGCGGTCGTGGCGTTCGTAAAGTCGCTCATCCCTTTAAAGCCTGTTGCAGAGCTGTATACAGCTATCGGCCATAGCGCCCATGGAAAGACCAGTCTATTTCGAGCTATTTATCGACACCTCTCAAACTCCGCTGACCGTTTCCAGCCAGCTAGGGGAGTAAGGGGTATGGTTATGATCGTTTTCACACTTCCTTCCTTCGGTGTTGTATTTAAGGTCATAAAAGACACGTTTCCGCCTTCAAAGAAAATCACGAGAACGCAAGTATTAGAGAAGTATCAGATGGTGTTTACCCATGATCGTGTTGGACGAATGGTAGATGCTCAACTGTTTGAAGATCTAGCCTTCCCTCGAGATCGGTTTGGAGACGAATTACTCGAAGAACTTGCCGATAACGCATCGCTCTCAGTAACTATCACCGAGACTGACGTTATCTTCCATCACATCTACACTGAACGTAAGGTCTATCCCTTAGATCTCTATATAGAAGAAATGCCGCAAGACCTTGTCACCGATGCCGTTCTAGATTACGGCAATGCAATAAAGGACTTAGGTGTAGCAAATATTTTTCCAGGAGATCTATTCACTAAAAATTTCGGCGTAACTCGTCATGGAAGCGTCGTCTTTTATGACTATGACGAACTTACCTTTTTAGATGAAATGAATTTCCGCTCCATACCTCAAGCGCGAACCTATGAAGACGAACTCTCATCAGAGCCATGGTTTACTGTTGGTGCAGACGATGTCTTTCCAGAAGAATTTAAAAAATTCTTCCGATTTCCAGATGAGATCAGTGAAAAATTCGAGCAAGCTCATGGAGACCTCTGCGACCCGGAGATGTGGATTCAACTTCAGGAACTCAATCAATCACCGGACTCTGGAGAGTTCTTTCCTTATTCAGAACAAGCACGCTTTAACCTTCCTGAATGAGCAAAAGATAGGTAGCTGATACAAATCTTAGGTAAGAATTAGTTAAGAACCGAAAAGATACCGTGGCCAGAAGAAAAATTTAGGACACAATAGAATTCACTCCATAAACTCCAGAGGTGTAGGCGTTGTCGTCGCAGAACAGAATTCTTATAGCTGAAGATGATGAAGCAGTCCGAAGTGCTATAAGACGTGCTCTTGAACATGAGGGTTATGAAGTTACGGTCGCTGAAGACGGCGCTCGCGCGCTAGAAATAAGTAAGAATATGCCCCCCGACCTGTACCTTCTCGATGTCATGATGCCAAAGGTCGATGGTTTATCTGTATGCAGAACTCTTCGGCATAGAGGAGATACGACGCCGATTATTGTGGTAACAGCACGCCATCTTGTATCCGATCGTGTAGCTGGTCTGGATGCTGGAGCAGACGATTATCTCGTTAAACCGTTCGCCCTAGATGAGCTGCTGGCTAGAGTTCGCGCTCTTCTTCGGAGGGGGACAATTGGGGCGTCTGGAGGGATTCTCGAAGTCGCTGGAATTCGACTCGACCAGGGCGCTAGAGAAGTCAGCCGTAATGGAGTATCGGTTCAACTGACAAAGACTGAATTCGATCTTCTTGAACTGCTAATGCACAACACTGGGATTGTTTTAACTAGAGAGACTATCTACGACCTCATATGGGATTACCGATTTGAGACAAATTCAAAATCTCTCGATGTCTATATTGGATATTTACGAAGAAAAATTACCGTTGATGATATGCCTGATCCAATNCACACGGTCCGGGGNGTTGGATATTGTCTGAGAGAAACATGAGCTTGCGGACGAGACTGACAGTAGGGGTAGCCGTCCTTGTTTCTGTAGTCGTCATTCTGACAGGTGGATTCATGTTCAGAACTGCTAAATCCGAGCTNCGCGGCGAGATAGATTCTTTTTTAGAGCAGCGATCCGTNGCAGTCAACATTGCAGTTGTCGACAGAAAAGTAGACAAAAGCTTTTTGAGGTCGTTTTGGTTTGATAATTACCTTTCTCAGCCTGATGCGGCAACTCAACTTCTTGATGGGAGAGGAGAAATCATCTTTAGTTGGCCAATCGAGATTCCTATTGCTCCTATAGACCTAGAGATTGCAACTAGAGGAGGCGGAAAGGCCCAGCCCCGCCAACGTTTTACCGATAGAAACATCAACGGTACGCATTACAGAGTCTTATCAAAAGAAGTTCGGCCGGAAGGTGTATTGCTGGTAGGCCGAAATCTTTCCGAAGTAGANGCAGCANTAGGCGGAATAAAAAATAGAATTCTNATCTTCGGAGGAAGCGGAATTCTCTTATCTTCGCTTATNGCATGGCTCTTTGCATCTAGGTTTACGCGACCAGTTGTGCGTTTGACAAAAGCAGCTGAAAAGGTAGCAAAAACTCAGGACCTGGTTGCNTTTATTGATGTAGGTGAAGGAGATAGTGAGATTAATCGTCTTGCGGAAAGTTTCAATATTATGTTAGAAGCTCTAGCTACTTCAAAGGAGCAACAGCGGAGGCTNGTCGAGGATGCAAGCCACGAACTTCGAACACCTTTAACCAGTCTGCGAACGAATATAGAAGTTCTTCTCCGTGCTCCGACTATGGAGCCAGCTCAACAGGCAGAAATCCTTGCAGACGCCAAAAGTGAAATAGAGGAACTAGGAATTCTTGTGGTTGAGCTAGTTGAGCTCGCCACNGCAACATCAAGACATGAAGAACCCTTTGCTTCGGTTGANTTGGNNGACGTTGTTGANGGAGNCGTACAAAGATTTCGAAGAAGAACTAAACGAGACATTTCAATTACTATTGNNGGAGACAATATAAGAGAAATTCGTACCTCTGGAATAGACCGAGCAGTTGGGAACCTGATAGAAAACGCCATCAAATTCAGTCCGGAAGGGCAAGGTATAGAGGTTCGCGTTGAAGATGGTCGTGTTGCTATCCGCGACTATGGGCCAGGAATATCGGAAGATGACAAGTCTAGAGTTTTCGATAGGTTCTTTCGGGCAACGAACACTCGCTCGATGTCCGGTTCCGGATTGGGTCTCAGTATCGTCGCTGAAATTATTCGCGGACATGGTGGAGAAGTATTCGTTGAGGATCCTCCTGAGGGCCCCGGCACAGTTATTGGATTTAGGCTTTAGGGCTAAAGAGATCGAAGATTTCGAATTTTTGATTGGACTACTTCGAAATCTTCAGGATTGGTTAGACCGGTCCACTCTTCCCCGCTCGAGAAGGTTTTGATAATAAGGTCTCCGTCGTTCATCAGACTATGAATAGATTCAGGGAGAAGACATTCAGCTTTCTCAGCTGAAGCATTTTCTGAGAAAAACTGATCCCATAGTTGTNCTAAAGGTTCCATTATGCTGCTATGAAACCCCCACAGATTTAAAGAAACGGGTACATCTTTTTTAAGCTGTTCGTTGGTCGAGCCTATTGTGATTTCTCCACTAGNGCGGAATCCGATTCTCGTAGTTTCTAGAATTTGGGTAAGNCGCCCATTTTCTACATTGCAGATTCCTCTCGTGACTTCTCCGCTTTTCGGGAGGGTTTTTGCCAGCTCAAATGTTATTAGCATNCCTGTGCCAGGATTCAACAAAGAAAGTTGGTTCGANGCTAGTTCGAACGACGCTGGACCATAATAGTCATCAGCATTGGCCAAAAGAAATGAGCTATCTTCAGCGATTGCATGTTGGGCAGATAAGACAGCGTGTGTCGTTCCCCAGGGTTTTTCTCTGTGAGGGCCGAAATCATCCTGACATACAAATNTGCAATTGTGGTTACTCCCATGAATACNCTCGATATGNGTTTCAATATCCGATGCAATCTCAGTTCTTACGATCAGAACAATGTCCTCTATGCCAGCCGCCCGTGCGTCATGGATTGTGTAATCAAGGATTGCCTCTCCATTAGGCCCTATATTTGCAAGCTGCTTTGTGCCTCCGAAGCGGCTGCCTAATCCTGCTGCCATGATAACTAACGACGTTTTTTTCATCGCTCTCCCGTTCGAAACATACTCCTATTCTANTCCTTCTTATGTAGGAAATATGGAAAGCAGGTTTTCTCCACTAGCATTCTCTAAGCAAGAAATAGTAAGGACCGAAAATGCTGCAAGATCGACTTTTTAAGATTGTTGTTTCTCTGATCTGCGTTGTTCCTGTGCTGAGTTCGTGTGGTGGCGAGGAAGCGTCTGAGTCGAAGGTAGCAACCTCGGAGTCGCAGCAAGTCATCTCCTGTAGCCCAGCCCCTTCGGCCACAGAAGGTGAGGTGGATAACANGGACTTGAGTATTAAGCCATCTATCCAAACCCCATCTAAGCCTCCGGTAGATCTTGAGGTAGAAGACATCGTGGAAGGCTCTGGTTCTCAAGCAAGCGCCGGAAGTTTTCTTGTGATGCAGTACGTCGGAGTTTTATGTTCGACAGGCGTCCAGTTTGATGCGTCGTGGGATAGGGGCCAACCGTTCAGTTTTGAGCTTGGAGCTGGAAAAGTAATTCAAGGCTGGGATGAAGGGATCGAAGGAATGGCCGTAGGNGGCCGACGCCTACTAACCATTCCTCCCGAGAAAGCATATGGGTCGTCAGGNTCAGGGTCAGGATCAATCGGCCCAAATGAAACCCTGNTATTTATCGTTGACTTGCTTGCCTTAGTTCCAACGAATCTAGACAAACCTTCTGTCTCAGTACCAGATGAACCAGCTTCTGAACTAATAATCACAGATATTGCTGAAGGAGAAGGGCCAGAAGTTCAAAGCGGTGACATCGTATATGTTCACTACGTNGGNTACTCGCAGTCGACAAATACACAATTCGATTCTTCATGGGATCGCGGGAGNGAGCAGTACATCATATTCCCTCTTGGTCAAGCAACTGTTATAGACGGCTGGGAAGAAGGGCTTCTAGGTATGAAAGTAGGCGGCCGACGTGAACTTGTAATACCTCCAGACCTTGCCTACGGACAAGACGGAGCGGGTGGCGGCATTATCGCACCTAATGAAACTCTTGTCTTTGTCGTGGACCTNATTGGCACAAACGCATTTTTGAATAATTAAAATTTACGGTTACCTAGAAACCCCAAATCGCTCCAATGCTGCCTGAGTTCGGTCAAGTAAAAGCTGAGGGACTAACACTCCATTAACCTCAACTCCTCCACCTGATCCAGCNCTAGAACTTTCCTCATCTGCAGAGTCCGTAGTTTCTTCTAGAGTAAGNGCTCCATCTTCCCGCTCTTCCAGGTATANATCCCAATCTTCTGCACTGACAAGCTTATTACGGTGCAGGCTTCCGATCTCAACACCATTTTCAAACTTCACCCAGTACCTGACCCAGTCCAGACCATTTGAAAGCATTACTTTTCCANTGGTTCCTTCAGGCACGCCCTTCAAATTTGTTGCAGCGACAACTTCTTGCTGCTTGGTGAGATCTTTTGTAAATATGTCCGACATGAACTTCCCAAGTGATTAGTTATTAAAAGAACATAACACGAAGCAGGTTATGGAGTGACACTTTACGGCAATGAACATTTCGTTTCAGGTGAACCTGTGAGAGCATGTATCTATGGGATTCCAAGAGCAGGTTCTAGTCATTCACGGTCGAAAGCCAGTACTTGAGGCATTACANAGCAGTCAGGANGTTGTGCGTGTGCATATAAGCTCTCGNGCNGCGGGNAAAATAGTAACNGAAATTGANAACCTCGCCCGTTCCGGTGGCATACCGGTCGAACGTGTNAGTGATAATCGAATCAATGCTTTGGCTAGAAGCGGACAGCANCAGGGTGTGGCAGCTGATATTCGGGCAAAAAGAATGCAGAGCCTNCCTTCGTTTCTNGAACAACGAACTGGCAGNAAGNATGGNTCGANAGTTCTTGTNNTGGANGGGNTNCATAATCCNGCGAANCTTGGGATGATTCTTCGAAGCGCAACGGCGGCNGGGCTGGATGGTGTCGTTGTCCCAGACGAAGGGACTGCGAAAATTGGAGCAGTGGCGATTAAAGCATCTGCTGGGGTAGCTTTCANAGCACCGATTCTTCGTATNGANAATNNNCTNAACGCTGTTTCNCTTCTNCGGGATGCTCGATTCGATATTGTTGCTTTNGATAGCGGTGGCGAATCAGCTCTCGAAGCAGATTATAGTGACCGCATTGCTCTGGTCTTAGGGAATGAGACGAACGGNATACAGAAAGAAGTTCTGGACATTTGTGAACGAACCCTCTCTTTGCCGCTACATAACGACGTTGAGTCGTTAAATGTTGCAGCAACTGCTGCAGTTATCTCTTATATCCTCTCAAGCCGTAGGGGAGAAGAATAGAAACTGGGGTTAGATTTTTCTCCAGAGCGGTCCGTTAGGAGTATCTTCAATTTCGATGTTTCGGTCCTTAAGGATGTCACGAATTCTGTCCGCAGCAGCAAAATCCCTTGAGGCTCTAGCTGCTTCTCGTTCTGACACTAATGAGTCGATTTCTTCATCGGAGTCAACAGTATCCTTTGAGAGGCCGAGGACTTCGAGCAGCTCAGATACAGTTGTCAAGGCCATTGACGCTTCTTTAATGTTTTTGTCATCCAGAGCAGCGTTCCCTGAATTAATCGTTTCAAAAACGACTGCGATTGCATCAGGGCTCCCTAGATCATTGTTCATTGCGGACATAAAGCGGTCTTTTGCTTCAGTGTCGATGGATGTTTCTTGGATGTCCGCTCCAAGCATCCTTCGAAAGAATGCGTCTATTCTCTCGATTCCACCTATTGCGCCTTTCATTGTTTCATCAGAGAGTTCCATAAGGGAGCGATAGTGGGCTTGGAGCATAGCTAGTCGTAGTGGCCTAGGTCCGTATTGTGCAAGAGCGTCACCAAGAGTTCGAAAATTCCCTAAAGATTTTCCCATTTTTTCTCCGTTAACATTTAGCATCGCACTGTGCATCCAATATCGAGCGAATGAGTGCCCAGATGCTTCTGATTCAGCGCGTTCATTTTCATGGTGTGGAAAGGCAAGATCAGAGCCTCCTCCATGGATATCGAAGCCATCTCCAAGTAGATGCAATGACATCGCAACGCATTCTATGTGCCATCCGGGTCGGCCAGGCCCCCAAGGGCTATCCCAAGTAGGCTCACCAGGTTTTGCAGATTTCCATAGGGCAAAGTCCAAAGGGTCCTGCTTGTCTTCCTCCGAAGCCACTCTTGCCTGAGCGCTTTCACGAAGTTCGTTTACTGTCCGGCCTGCAAGCGCCCCATAATCAGCGAGAGAATCCACATCAAAGTACACTCCATGACCCTCAATTTCGTAAGCGGCTCCTTGTTCAAAAAGTTGCGTGATGATGGCAAGCATCTCTTCGACATATTCAGTTGCGAGCGGTCTAAAATCTGGATCTGCAACACCGAATTCTCGCAGTTGATCGATGTAGATTTTGGTATACGTAGACGACAGTTCATTCTCGCTGATACCTTCTCTGGCAGAACGTTCAATGATCTTGTCATCTATGTCCGTAATGTTGCTTGCTAGTGTCACGGTGTATCCCGACCACATCAAAAATCTCTTTAGGAGATCGTAGGTCAAGGCGGTACGGGCATGACCCAGATGCGGGACATCATACACGGTTGGACCGCAAGCATAAATAGATACATGATTTGGATCCCTTGTCTCAAGGTCAACAAGACGATTTTGCATTGTGTCGAATATTTGCATCATTCATA
>PBPU01000047.1 GCA_002724825.1 Acidimicrobiaceae bacterium | reverse complement strand
GTTCTTAATAGGTCAGCGTCGGTGCGGAACGCTTCTTTTTCTTCTTCGGTGTACACAACTCGCTCATTCGGTACGATCCATTGAGCGGTTCGTTGAAACACGCTGAGTTTCTCTACTTCAGGAGCGACCGCAGCTGTAATTTGCACGCCACTTGAACCAGTTCCTATAAGACCTATCTTTTTTCCTTCAATAGATACGTCATGGTCCCATCGGGCTGTATGAAACATTGGCCCTTCGAAATCATCTAGTCCTTCAATTTCTGGATACTTGGGATGATGAAGTATCCCAGTAGCTGCAATAACCCACCGGAATTGTTCGACGTTTCCTTTTTCTGTTTCGATCTCCCATCTATCACCCATCCACGTGCAGCGCGTTACCGCTTCATTGAATCGAATGTGAGAATCTACCCCGTAACGTTTGGAAACCCTTTCGAAGTATTCCTGTACTTCTGACCCTGGAGATGTGAATTCGCTCCAGTCAGGATTTAATTCAAACGAATAACTGTAGATATGGGATGGAACATCACATGCAATGCCCGGATACGTATTTTCTCTCCAGGTTCCACCTACCCTGTCGGCTTTTTCGAAGATCTGAAATGGATATCCGGCTTCCATAAGTTTGATCCCAGCGAGGACTCCGGACATGCCGGCCCCAATGACGGCAAATGTGTTCTCGTGCTCTAGACCGTTATCCATAGGTTTTTAGCGTAGCCGGTTTTCTACCTGTGTCTTAATTCCGCGGGACGTCGCGGAAGGGAAGATTTTTATCGGTGGATGGTTCTCTAGGAAGTCCTAGGACTCGCTCCCCGATAATGTTTCGTTGAATTTCATCCGTTCCGCCTGCGATGGATTTCGCTGGGGTCGAAACAAGAATCTCTGCTATGACTTCTTCAAACTCATCGTTTGTTTCAGAGAGCATTCCTTTTGCTCCTGCCAAAAGCGTATGGACCTTGTTTGCCTGGCGAGCGACATTACTGCTCATCAATTTCCCTATTGATCCTTCAGGGCCAGGAGCTCGTCCGAGTTTCCGCTCAGCGCGAGCACGACCTGTTGTCCATTGTCCAATCCTATGCAGCATGATTGCTTTGATCATTTCTTGGCGGAGAACAAGATCTGTGTTGTGATTGTTTCTTTCGGCGTGTTCTTGGATCAGATCTATCCGCCCAGCACGTTGGGGATACCACGAGTACACCTTGAAGTGTTCTTCAGATTCAGCTTGAGCCTCCTGNAGAACTTTGCTTTTGGTTTCTTTGTATTGGGGTTTTTTTAAACTTGCGAATCCACGTTCAAAAGCAAGTGTCGTCAGGGCTGCTGCCCATCCATCACCGGTAGAGCCNATGATGTGGTCTTTGGGAATTCGAGCTTCATCTATGAAAACTTCATTAAACGAACTATGGCGGTTCATCTGCATCAGNGGTCGGATTTCGACTCCNTCTTGNTTCATGGGAAGAACAAAGTACGTTAATCCCCTGTGTTTTGGGACATCCCAATCTGTTCGGGCGACNAGAAGGCCAAGATCGGCGTGGTGGGCGCTCGTGTTCCATACCTTTTGGCCTGAGACAACCCACTCGTCACCATCGAGTTGAGCGTGGGTTGTTAAACCGGCGAGATCTGACCCTGCTCCTGGTTCACTGAAAAGCTGGCACCATAATTCTTGCCCAGTTAAGGCCGGTTCTAGAAATCTTCTCTTCTGGNCTTCTCCTCCATGTTTAAGAATCGTAGGGGCCGCTAGATTCATGCCNGCCCCTATTGGAGTTGACACGGCTCCAATGAGAAGAATTTCAGATCNCACGATTTCATCANCCCAAACTGGNTAGTCGCGCCCAAACCAGTCCTTGGGCCATGAGGGAACAGCCCAGCGTCCTGCAACAAGTCGTTTTCGCCACTCTACGAGAGAGAGGTCTGGATCCCAGTTTTGTTCCAGCCATTCACGAATCAGGTCGCGTATCTCATTTTCCTGTATCACCGGTATCGGTCCCCTTTGATGGAAAAGAACCATACCNTCGTTCCGCTATCACCGCTACTTGCTTTATCGCCCTTTATTGAAGTTTTGAGAGGCACAGTTTGGTCTTTTAGGTAAAACTACGGATAAAGCTATGACAGGAGTTAAATGTCTGGACAGTTAGAAAATAGAGTCGCGATTATTACAGGAGCTGGTGAAGGGATAGGCAGGGGTATTGCTAGTGCNTTTATTAAGCAAGGGGCAAAAGTTNTCATTGCTGAAATCGATACNGATCTTGGGATCGCGGCGGAAAAGGAATTAGGTGACAACGCCCTTTTCGTCCAAACAGATGTTTCGATAAAGGNCGACAATGAACGGATGGTTGAAGCTGCNGTNGACCNGTGGGGGACGCTTGATATTTTGGTGAACAATGCGTGGGGGGGTGGTGTAATTTCTCGAGTTGAATCAAAATCACCCAAGTTGATGGAACGAAGTCTGAACGTTGGGTTTCTGGGGCCACTATGGGCCATGGTTGCCGCCCATCCCATAATGAAAGACAAAGGGTATGGAAGAATCGTGAATTTGTGTTCGTTGAACGGGGTGAACGCCCACATGGGAACCGTTGAATATAACTCAGCAAAGGAAGCGTTACGTAGTGCGACCAGAACCGCGGCTAGAGAGTGGGCCCCATTAGGAATAACGGCAAATATTATTTGTCCAGCGGCAAAATCGGCGTCATTTTTTCGGGTTATGAGCGAATTTCCTGAACTTATCGCTGCTGCTGACGCTGCTAATCCCATGGGACGGATGGGTGACTGTGAAGAAGACATTGGCCCAGTTGCTGTTTTTCTGGCAAGTGAGGGATCNAGTTATGTTACGGGCAATACATTATTTGTTGATGGGGGTTCCCACATCAATGGATCGTCATGGGCNCCAGACTTGGGAGACTAGTCAAAAGCTTTCTTAATTGATTCAAAAGGATTTTTTCTCGCTTCTTTAACTGATTCCTGATACGCCGCTAATGCTTGGAGTTCCTGAGCAGCACGTATAGCTGTCCGTCCGCCGAGCACTTCGAAAGACCGATGGACGGACCGTTTATTGACCTGCTGAAGGTCTGATGGNACNCGAGCAACAGTTTTAGCCATTTCTAAAACTTCGTCGTCTAGNCGGTCAGCTGGGTANGCCCGATTTGCGAAACCTACNTGGACTGCCTCTTCAGCTGAGTAGGTGTTGCCTGTCAGCATCATTTCCATNGAAGCCCGAAGTCCGAGAAGAGGCGTGTGGAANTGCCAATCCGGAGTGCTCATCACACGAACGACCGGATATCCGATAGTTGCATTGTCAGCCATGTACACAAGGTCGCANGCTGANGCGAGTTCTGTGCCGCCTGCCATGGCNTACCCGTGAATTTGCGCTATGACAGGCTTCGCGAGATCCCAGATACTGAACCAACTATCTGTAGCTTGNCGGGTCCATTGNCCATCTCCTGGAGCACTGTATATCGGAGCGTCCTCCATTAATCCTCCGCTGGTTAAGTCGTATCCTGATGAGAAACAATCTCCNGCCCCTCGGATAATTGTTACTCGAACCTCTTCATCGGTGTCGTGGGATTGCAGCGCATGAAAAATTTCTGTTCGCATTGGGGTACTNATTGCATTGCGTTTCTCCGGCCTGTTAAGAACGATTCGTCGCACTTCAGGTGCAGGTTNTTCGATGATGATGTGTTCGTAATCTGACATGTCTACTTCTTTCTGTATTGGGTCCTCTATAGCTGCTTCTCTGTTCAGATTTTTACTCTTTAGCTATTTTCACCGGAACAGGTCATCAATAACGGTGACGATGTCCTTTCCTCTTCTTCGTTTGTAGAACGATTACTTGTATTTCGCAAAACGTCAGGTGATGTGNCAAAGTATCCAAAGAAGAACAACTGTTGCATTGGAGAAATCATGGGTGAACATCTGACACGTCCTGGAGAAACAAGTGGNTGGCCGAAATTGAAGGTTTCGTATAGAACTGACGCTGAAAAAATAGCGGCCCTGCTTCCNCCAGGCCTCGAACCGAGCGGAGACCCGATCGTACAGATTAACGTGTACTGCGTTCCTATTCTCGGAGAACCNGAGTATGGGGTAAGNACCAANATTGGAGCTTCATTTGATGGAATGGANGGANTGTTTTGTGTTGGAATGGGGATCGATCAGGAAGCCGCTATTTTCATCAGTCAAGANTTAAATGGTCAACCAAAATTTCCCTGCAGCATCTCGTTCTATCGTATAGACGACTANGTGGAAGCTGTTTGTGAACATCAGGGATACACATTCATGGAATTCCGTGGGCATTCAAATGGGAATATTGAGCCCAGTGGAAGTGAAGTTGAAGAAAATGAATGGTGGATTAAGTCTTCTCGACAGATAGGTGGGGCTGAAGGAGAATACGATTTCCCACCTCATGTCGTTCGTGTCCATAGTGTGAGCGAACCTGTTGAGATTGAGGATTTAGATGGACAGCTTGTTCTTCGTGAGAGCCCATGGGACCCTTACACGGAGCTGCTTCCTATGCGCGAACAGGTTTCTGCCCAACTCGTCAGATCTGCACATAAAAGTCGTGAAATTACCAACGCNGGCCCCTTAGATCCAGAAGGCTTCTGGCCTTTTGCAGACACAATCGGAGGGTCCCGTTGGCCAGGTGAGCGAGGAGGGCCGAGGAACTGGCGGCCCTAGTTCTTACTCTGGCCAGCCGGGTAANAGTNNTCGNCGTTTGGTCTCCCGCTGGGCGTTTACGATAGTCCCTGCGTACTNTTCTGGAGCAAGNGGATCTTCAACAAGCCAAGCNACGGCTGCTCCTATTGCTTCAGGTGGAGCACTGGGAAATGCGATGTATTCTTTCTCTTTTCGTTTCGCTACTTGTCGTTCCGTTATGACATGCCCAGGGTCAATGTTGTAGGCAATAATTCCTTNTTCACCATGCTCAACCATAAGAAGGGGCGCTACTCGTTCNAAAGCGGATTTTGACATTGCATACCCTACCCCCCATCCACCTGAACCTATTTTNCCTGGGGGGGTAGTGAATGCAGTTGCAGAAATCATATTGACGATTGTGGCGCCNCCTTGATCAATAAATGTTGGAAGAAGATACCGGATCAGCCCTAGTTGAGCGAAGACATTACCCTCAAATAGTTGATTGAGGTATGCGTCNTCGAGTTCTTCTATAGTCAACATCGCTCCTGGCCCCTGATAGATCGCATTATTGACAAGCACATCAATTCGCCCAAAATGTTCGATAGCTTCATCAGCCGCATCCAAAACGGATTGTCGATCTAGTAGGTCCATTTGAATCGGATGACCCTCTCGGCCTGCTTNGANGATTTNTTCGACAGTNGTATCAAGCCCTCCCGGTACTGGGGTGATTCCATCATCGAGTCGTGCGGTACCATCAGTCATGGTNCGTGCTGAAACCGCTACGTCATACCCAGCTTGAGCTAATGACACTGCGCACGCTTTGCCTATTCCTCGGCTCGCACCCGTTACAAAAGCGACTTTTCTTGTGTTCACCTTTTCTCCCTCTTATTCAAACTCTAGGGTTATGTTGTACTGCTTTTATAGCTACCACACCAATAAAGATTTTTCGCACCGTTTTTGGAGTTCAATGTGACAACTTCTTTAGATTCTGACCTTTTCCTCCCGGACCCTGAACCGAGCGAGATTTCATACACCATCATTTCTGTCGATGATCATGTCGTTGAACCTCCACATCTATTCAGAGAATACATGCAACCGCATTTACGGGATCTCGGACCACAATTGGTTGAAACCGATCAAGGACATCAAGTCTGGGAATTCGAAGGCGCTACCTACAGTCAGGTTGGGATGAATGCCGTAGCAGGCAGGAAACCTGAAACCGTCAAACTGGAACCCTTTCGCTTTGACCAAATGCGGCCTGGTTGTTACGACATTGATGCCCGTGTAAAAGATATGGATCTCGGCGGGATTTGGGCGATGCTTAATTTTCCATCTCAGATCACAGGTTTTTGTGGAACGGTCTTTGCTAAAGCAGCGAATCGAGAGGTGGGGATAGACGCTGTGAGAGCATGGAACGACTGGATCTTTACCGAGTGGTATTCCAAATACCCTGATCGGGTGATTCCTGGCGGCATTACTTACCTCGGAGATAGTGAAGCTGCTGTTAGTGAAATCTATAGGAATGCGGAGCGGGGATTTGTTTCAGTGACTCTTCCAGAAATGCCGCACCATATTGGTTTCCCGAATTTATGGGATAAAGACTTTTGGGATCCAATTATCGCTGCCTGTGCAGAAACAGAGACCGTTATTTCTCTTCATGTTGGAAGTTCAGGAGTTACCCCGTTCACACCGGGTGCTCCGGCNCTGCAGATAGGAGCTACTCTTTTCGGTCAACTTTCTCTTGGCGCTTGCGCCCACTGGTTATGGAGTGAATATCCTCTTCGTTTTCCTAATCTTAAAATCGCTATGTCGGAAGGTGGGATTGGATGGGTTGCCATGCTCATTGATCGACTAGAAAATATAATCGACCGGTCGGGCTACGGGTTGGGATGGGATGAAAGACCCGCAAATATTCTGCGACGAAACTTTTGGTTCTGCACTCTTGATGACCCTTCAACAATAGATACTCGTGAGGTAATTGGAGTGGAGAATATTTGTGTTGAGACAGATTACCCCCACGGCGATGGGACTTGGCCGAATACACAGAACGTAATCAGAGATGCATGGGGGCACATTCCCGAAGATGAACTTCGAATGATGTGTTGTGAAAATGCAGCCAAACTATACCGGCATCCTTTACCAGATATTGTCCTTCCCGTTAAGTGAGACTTCAGAACTGAATAGCTGTACAACCTCCGGATAATGTCCCTGATATCAACGGGAACCTTTAGTTACGAAGGTGATGCGATCAATCCACCGTCAATTTTAAGAACAGCTCCCGTGGTGAACGAGCTTGCCTCACTAGCGAAATAAAGAGCAGCACCCACAATTTCATTTGGATTACCGCCACGACCTAGCGGTAACGCCTTTAACGATTCATGGGTTGCTTCTGACCAAGCATCACTAATGTCGGTAAGAAAAGGCCCAGGCATAATGCAATTGACGCGAACTTTCGGAGCATAGGCTCGAGAAAATGATTGCGTTAAAGAATGCAGGCCAGCTTTTGCCGCTCCATATGGGGCTTCATGAGGGCTAGGTTGTGAAGCAGCCACAGAACTGACGTTGATAATAGAGCCGCTACCATCTTTAACCATTTGTTCTCCGAATCGAGCAGAAAGCCGAAATGGGCCTCGAAGGTTAACATTGAGGACCTTATCGAACAGCTCTGGGGAGACCTCTGGTAACGAGTTATACAGGGGAGACATTCCAGCATTATTTATCAAAACATCGCACTTACCGAAATGATCAATTACTTTTTCAAATAAGGCATCACACTGATCCCATTCTCCGACATGGCATTCAGCGGGAAGCGCTTCTATGCCTGTTTCCTTCATTATCTCCTCAGCTAGCGCCTCACAGTTTTCCTTTTTTCTGCTTGCGATAACGACATGGGCCCCAAGACGAGAAAAAGCAAAAGCCATTTCCTTTCCTAATCCTCGACTTCCTCCGGTAATTGTAATTACCTTCCCAGTAAGATCTCCGAACATGTCATTAGGACGTGCCATCGATTTTTCCTCTCTATGAGTTCTTAAACTGGGCCCCGATGTTTAACGGAGTGACATCAAGCGGATGAAGAACACCCGGTGGAGCTTCGCAAACTGCAGGAATTGCGTTAACAATCCGATTCGCTGCCGTGCCGTTTCCTCCTCCGGCGGCGCCACGCTCACCATGCTCTTCACCATGGACAGTAACTGAAAGATTCGGCTTACCTGTTATCTCTACCTGATGAACGCCTTGCCCCGAAGATGGGTATGGCCAATCCGGTGCACAGTCATCATCAATACGAGTTACATGTTCCATTACCAACATAGGTTTCCCATTGATGATTCCTTGAATTTCGAAACGAAGCGCCCCAATGGTTCCTTCATCAAAGTCCCCCATTCCTTCAACGGTTACGGTCTTTTCCAAAGCACGCTTTTCAACATGAGTTTGGATCTCTTCAAGTTCAACTCCAAGCCCATCAGCCAGAATTCGAATCTCCGGCCCCCACACCATCTGCATTGAGAAATCTAAGACCATAGGAGGAGTTTGATCCATCGGCATGCCGAAACCTACAAGATCACGAACAGCATCAGGCTGGTCGTACAATGCATAGTTCATTAATTCTCTGGAGCGGATTTCAGTAATATCAGCGCTAACTCCAGCGAGTAGTAAGGGCAGGATGTCACACGTCCATCCGGGATCGATTCCGGAAGCGAAAATTGAAGCATTCCCTTCGGCGCAAGCACTGGCGAATCGATCCGCTAAATCTTCTGGCATAGATGGCGGGTGATAGAGCGGATAAAAGCTGGGAGTAACGACATTTTTTCCACTCCGAAGAAGACGCTCAGCTTCATCAAGAGATTCCATAGGTCTGAAATCAGCATTAACCGTATAAACAACTGCATCAACATTGCTTTCAAGAGCAATAGAGACATCGTCTGATGCTGTAATTCCTGTGCTTTCTATGCCGGCAAGGTCACCAGCGTCTCTCCCGACTTTGTCAGGGTTCTGAACTAACACACCAACTAGATCAAGATCTTTATTTGCTACAACAGAACGAATAGCTGGACGTCCAACATTTCCCGTTCCCCAAACTACAACTTTTTTCCCCATTGAACTTCTCCTTAGCTCCTCTGTAACGATATGTGACATCTGTGCATAGATCTAACTGAATAAAAATATCCGCTGACGTGCCTATTTCTCCCCATGTGTGGATTCAGGTAGGAGAATACGAAAAAATGCGCGACAATAGAGTTAAGCGGGAGAGAAAGCAGATAAACATGCAAGGACTTATTCTTGAAGGAACCACTGAAGATAGCGTCCGCTTATCTAACAATATTGAACTTGTAGCTGATTTATCTCCTAGGCAAGTTCGCGTTGAAATACACGCCGCTGGTGTTTGCGGGTCAGACTTAAGTTGCGTGCACGGAAAATACTATATGCCTACACCCTTGGTCCCTGGGCATGAAGCAGCTGGCAAAGTCGTTGAAGTAGGGTCAGCTGTCACATATTGCCAAAAAGGTGACCATGTCATCCTTTCAACTTTTGGGAATTGCGGCCACTGCCCTGAATGTGAAGACGGGCATCCTGGAAACTGCAGGAATGGGGGTATGGGAGGGCTCACCCAGCCTTATCGAGAAGATGATCAGCTCCTATATAATTTCGCGAACATAGGTGCGTTTGTTCAAGAAACAATAGTGAACGAAAATCAATGTATTCCCATTCCAAAAGAAATGCCGTTAGCTTCTGCTTCTCTTATTGGGTGCGGCGTAATAACAGGTACTGGCGCTGTCTTTAATCGGGCCAAGGTACAGATCGGCGACACCGTCGTTGTAATTGGAGCTGGTGGGGTTGGTTTAAACGTTATCCAAGCAGCGAATTTGGTTGGAGCTAGCCAGATCGTAGCTATTGATCGAGTTGCAGAGAAGGAGTCACTAGCAAGAGATTTCGGGGCTACTGATTTTATAGTTTCCGAGGGAGAAGATTTTGATGCCGTAGCGGCTGTAAAGGAAATTCTTCCCTTTGGCGCTCATCATGCATTCGAAGTTGTGGGACACACAGGGCTACTAAGCGAAGCTATCAATATGACTCGACCCGGAGGAAATATATGCGCGGTAGGCGTTCCTGATTTAACAGCAACCGTTACGTATGGATTTCAAAGCTTGCATCAAAACAAACAACTGATGGGAATTCGAGCTGGAGGAGCTAAACCCCGAAAAGATTTTCCTATGCTGGCTGACTTATACATGCGGGGAAAATTAAAGCTAGATGAGATGATCTCGAATACTTCAGGGCTAGAAGGTATACAGGGTGCCTTTGATGCTATGAAAATCGGAACAGAAGCTCGCACAGTGCTGCTTCCTCACGGATGAGAGATATAGAGACATAAAATGTTTGACTATCTCATTACAGGCGGCACCATCATTGATGGAACTGGAGCAAAATCATTTCAAGCAGATATCGCCATCTCTGATGACCGAATTGTCGCTATTGGAAAGTTGGACGGTAAAGCAAAAGAAGTCATTGACGCTGCTGGGTTAGTTGTCTCACCCGGATTTGTAGATCCCCACACCCATTACGACGCACAGCTGTTCTGGGATCCAAGAGGAACACCGTCAAACCTACATGGCGTTACGAGTGTAGTTATGGGAAATTGTGGTTTCACTCTCGCTCCCGTCAATAACAACGAAGACGCTGATTATTTACGAAAAATGATGGTGAAAGTCGAAGGAATGCCACTTGAAGCTTTAGAAACTGGAGTCAGCTGGGATTGGAACAGCTACGGAGAATACTTATCAAGGCTAGAAGGAAAAGTTGGCTTAAATGTTGCAACCATGGTTGGCCACTGTGCTCTTCGTCTCGCAGTTATGGGCTCTGACGCAACAAAAGAAGTTGCAACAGCTGAACAAATTGATGAAATGAAATCCCTTCTAGCAAAATGCATTGAAGAGGGCGGCCTTGGTTTTTCAACAACAAGAGCTTTTACACATAATGATGGAAATGGAGATCCAGTACCATCTCGGGTCGCATCTGAAGAAGAACTTCTTGCTCTCTGTTCGGTAGTCGCTGACCATGAAGGAACCACACTTGAATGGGCCAGCGACGGCTGTTTGAACGGATTTTCTGAAGATGAAGTTGAATTGATGGCAAATATGTCGCTAACTGGCCGCAGACCATTGAATTGGAATGTATTGACTGTTGATTCCGCACGACCATCTGACTACAAAAATCAGCTACAAGCCTTAGAAACGTGCACTGAGAAAGGTGCACGAGTTGTCGCCCTTACTATGCCTGTTCTTGTTGGTATGAACATGAGTTTCCTTACCTATTGTGGTTTGAACATGATGCCCGACTGGGGTCCTATCCTCGGACTTCCGGTTACAGAACGAATGGAAAAATTACGCGATCCCGCAGTACGAAAATTCATGGAAGAACGAGCCGCGTCCCCAGATGCTGGAGTTTTTAGCCGTCTTACCGGATGGGATCGCTACGTCATCGGCGATACCTACTCTGAGGAAAATGAAGGCCTTAAAGGTCGATCGGTAGGCGAGATAGCTCTTGAACGAGGAGTGAGAGATTTTTACTGCCTTCTCGATATTGTGTTAGCGGACGAACTACGAACTGTCCTTTGGCCCGGACCTACTGATGATGACCCTGCCAGTTGGCACATGCGAACAGAGGCATGGCAACACCCAGACGTGATGATTGGCGGGTCGGACGCTGGAGCACATTTGGACCGAATGTCTGGAGCTCCCTATACAACAAGCTGGCTCCACGATTGTCTTCACGGTAAATCACTTATTTCTCTTGAAGATACTATCCATCACATCACACAGGTACCGGCTGAATTATTTGGCCTTCGCGACCGTGGAGTCCTCAAAGAAGGTTGGTTCGCTGACATAGTTATTTTTGATCCGGAAACGATCAACGCAGGTGACGTGATCCTTCTTAATGACCTTCCAGGAGGAGAAGGCCGTTTATACGCTGATGTTTCAGGAATGCGCAGAGTATTTGTAAACGGTATCCCCACAGTCATTGATAACGAACCAACCGAACATCTTCCCGGAACAGTATTAAAGAGCGGGCGGGATACATACACAGTTGACATTCCTGCAAATAGATAACCCTTTGGAACATCGTTAAAGGCCAACCGTTTTGCAAGATACTTAGGCAGGCTTTAATCTTCCTTACTGACTCTGGAGGTTAAGCATGTCAAGATTTTCAAACAAAGTAGTAATCGTTACTGGTGCATCAGCTGGGATAGGCAGAGTAACATCACTTCGATTCGCTTCAGAAGGCGCGTCGGTTGTCGCGGTTGACTTGAATGAAGAAACGCTGAATGAAACAGTCGAATTGATCGAAGGCGCAGGGGGAACGGCTCATGCGGTTGTTGCTGATGTGACAGTTTCAGCTGAGGTGGAAAATTATGTCAATCAAGCCGTGGAAGTATATGGCGGGGTAGATGTGCTATTTAACAATGCCGGAATTGAAGGCCATGTCGCTCCTCTAGAAGCGTACGACGAAGAAATATTTGACAAAGTTCTGAACGTAAACGTGAAAGGCGTCTGGCTGGGCATGCGTCATGTCGTGGATGCTATGCGTCTACGCGGTGGGGGAAATATCGTCAATACAGCATCAGGAGCTGGAGTAATGGCTACCCCAACACTCGTAGCATACGGAGCGAGTAAACACGCAGTAGTCGGGATGACAAAAACAGCTGCGATTGAATTCGCGCCAGCAGGGATACGAGTCAATGCGGTATGTCCTGGAGTCGTGAATACTCGAATGATCCGAAATATCGAAAAAATGACGATACCTGAAGACCCTGAGGAATATACGAAAATGACGAATGAGCGCGTACCGCTTGGACGATATGCTGAACCGGAAGAAATAGCTGGACTCGTCGCTTATCTTGCGTCTGATGAAGCTGCGTATATTACTGGAGCAAGTTACATCATTGACGGTGGTCTTTTCGTCTCGTAGGCCGATAGTCACCCCTCTCCTACTTCGCAAGTATGGTGGTGATGTGCAATTCCATACAAAGCTCATAGAGAGAATCAAAGAAATCACTCGGACACGTTGGTGGAGAACGATTGAAGCAATAGTGATTGGCGGAGCTTTTATCGCCGTAGGAATCAATCATTTCCTAAACCCTGACTTCTTCGAAGCGATTGTTCCTAGATGGTTCTGGAGTCCTTCATTTGCCAATGAAGTAT
This sequence comes from Acidimicrobiaceae bacterium, assembly GCA_002724825.1. GTDB lineage: Bacteria > Actinomycetota > Acidimicrobiia > Acidimicrobiales > UBA8592 > UBA8592. The sequence goes on along the minus strand of PBPU01000047.1, from coordinate 17,641 downwards.
CAGGCGCAGCAGAAATTATTCTTGGAGCCGCTTTAATTCCAATTTGGTCTCGCCGATATGCAGCCTACGGATTGCTTATTCTTTTAGTTCTCGTATACCCAGCAAATATTGATATGTTCATCAATGACGTTGATGTTCAAACGAATGCTTCAGGTGTAGCTGAACGAGTCGTCAATGCTGATGGTGTGAGACTTCGTAATTTTATTCGGTTACCTTTTCAGTTTCTTTTTGGGTGGCTGGTATGGAGACATGCCAAACAGCAACCTAGCAGTAGTCCAAATTTCTAATCTGCGACGGTAATAACGACCCCGCAACTCGAATTTTCTTTTCGCCGTATGAATCTAGTCATTCTTCCAAAACCGACAATTAACGTAAATTGAATTCCGTACTTTTTCTTTACCTTTTTCTGAATAGTTTGAAATTCATCACCAAAGACAAGTTCAGCGGTTCCCTTTACTATATTGTGACCGTCAAGGGGTTCCCCACGTGAGTTACTCGCAACGAGTTCGACGCTAGGAGTCTTCATAATACGCTTTGCTTTCCATGAAGTTGATTCTGTTGTGAACCCTACTTCTCCTTCTTTTAGGTCAACGATCCATACAGGGCAGTTTTTCTTTCTTCCGTCCTTTGTGAATGTTGTTAACGAAACGTATGTATTTTCACCGATACTCAAGGCTTTCCTCTCAGCGTTGTATTCCGTATTGACAATACGGGTTGACGACTTAGCTAACTTTGATTGACTGCACCTGTGCGAGAAAGGTACAAGAGAGAACATCATAGCCTTCATCAACCAAGTCCACCTTTATAACTCCAGATTCCGGTGAACCAATCCATTTAGCGTGTGTAACCAATGGGCCTGACCTTCCTCCGATCAAATACCTGACATCCATTCCTGTTACAACACATGACGTGTTGTAATGAGCTTCAGCAAAAGTCTGAGCGCTTAGCTCACCAATAAGCGTCATGATCGCACCTTGAACAAAGCCTCCTGGCCTTCGAACTGCTTCCTTTGGCATCATGGTTACTTTGCCAGTGTTTTTATCAACAATTGAAATGCCTGCGAGTTCTTCTACAGGCTGTTCAAGTGCAGGTAGTTCCAGTGACCCCATTCGATCTCTAACCTTGGCTACATCGGGTTTAGCTTCTCCTTCACGTAGCGGAGTTCTCATAAAAGTAATTTGTGCATGACCGACTGAATCATTGTTCTCATTGACATACTCCAGTTCCTCAACCATGAGTCGTCTGCCGTGTCGAAGGATCGTGCTTCGAGCTTCAATATTTTCAGCTGCAGTAATTCCTGCTCGGCGAAAAGAGAAATCAGTAGTGAACGTCCAGTCTTCAACAAGTGATTCTAGACGCATCCCGACAACAGTATCTGCTAGAAGCATAAGTGGGGCAACCCTAATAATTCCATGGGAAGTTAGATTCTCGTTGACGTTGACATGTCCTTTAGATACGTCAACAAGATCTGGTCTCGCTCCCATGCGTGCCATAACGCTGAGAAATTCTGATGGGAATTCAGCTTCTGACATGCGAGGCGCCTAATTAAGCTAGGCTGACGTCCCTCTTATATGGAGGAGGGTCTATACGATTTCCTGGTGTCCAACTGACTGGAAGGTGTTTAATTCCTCCAATGAAATTTGACCGGAGTCTTTCGGGCTCGCCCTCAAGTTTCATATCAGGCATACGAAGCGCAATTTCTCGAAAAATAAGTCGGAGCTCTGCTCTAGCTAGATTTGCACCTAAGCAGTAATGAGCTCCTCCACCTCCAAATGCAATATGGTCATTTGGTGTTCGAGTTATATCAAACGTAAATGGGTCAACAAATACGTCTGAGTCTCTATTCGCGGAGATGTACCATATAACGACTCGTGTGTCTTTTGGAATTTCTTGACCTAGTAACTCAGTATCTGCTGTTGTGGTGCGTCGGAAATGGAGGACAGGGCTTGCCCAGCGGATAATTTCATCCACTGCAGTATCCAGATATCTATCAGGGTCAGATTTAAGAAGTGTGAATTGCTCTGGATGTGTGAGCAATGCATGCATTCCATGTGCTGTAGCATTTCGAGTTGTTTCATTCCCAGCCACTGATAGAAGAAGCATGAAGACATCTATTTCTAATTCAGTTAGTCGATCTCCATTTATTTCAGCATTAACTAGCTTCGTCATGATGTCATCTTGCGGATCAATTCCCCGGTCAGCAGCTAGCTGATGGGCATACGCATATAATTCCATCGCTGCGACACCAGGGTCACCTTCATACTCAGGGTCATCTATCCCAATGAGATCGTTAGACCATTTGAATAACAGGTGTCTGTCTTCTTGGGGGACGCCCATGATTTCTGCAATTGCTTGAAGTGGAAGTTCAGCTGCCAATTTTTCAACAAAATCAGCTGAACCAGATTCGATTACATTATCGACGATCAACGTGGTTCGATGGGCGAGAAATTGCTCAAGTAAACTTATCATCCGAGGAGTAAACCCTTTGCTGACCAGTCGACGATACCTGGTGTGTTTCGGTGGGTCGGTGTAAAGCATGTTAAGCCCTCGTTGATCAACAAACTTTCCATCCTCGTGATCTACTCGAGGGTTTGCAATACTAATTCCTCCGATTTCGCTTGAATAAAGTTCATTATCTCTATTTACGGTTCGGACATCCCCATGGCGAACAACATTCCAAAACCCGCCGCCATCTGGGTGGTCGTGCCAAAACAAAGGGGATTGGTCTCGGAGTACCTTGAACATCTCATGATGTTCCATACGTACAAACCGATCTGCATCTAACAGATCTATGTCGGTAAGGTCCATGTTGGCTCCGGTCGGGAACGAAGGATATTGCTTTTTTCAATTAACTTCTTAAGGTTTATTGAAGTCATTGAAATTCAATCTCTAAATGCTGGGATGGAACTTTTACATTCCTCTGAACAGCACTATTGTTTATTAGTAGATTATTTAATGAAATACATTAACTTAGGTTTATCCGGTACGCAAAAGGAAAAGTGAATATGTCCCAGCAGATCAACACTAGTAACGATCCATACATCATCGTTTCCTCTGACTCCCACGCTGGATTGCAGTGTGAAGAATACAGGCCGTATTTAGATTCTTCCGTGCATAGCGAATTCGATGAATACGTGAAAGAAAGACATGAACACCGCAGACTCACAGAAGAAATAAACGGTGAATACGTTGAAGAATGGGAAAGTAAGAACGCCGAAGGGCTTCGTGGGGCATATGATCCTGAAGTTCGCGATAAGGAACTAGACGCGGATGGAATATCAGGCGAGATTATTTTCGCTGATGGTGATGCCGTTACAGGGATGGAATCTCCCCCATTTGGGGCGGGACTTGCAGCTGGTCAAATAACTGACCCGCGACTAGCATTCGCTGGAGCCAAAGCACATAACAGGTGGTTGGAAGAATTTTGCGCTACAAGCCCTGCGCGAAGAGCAGGCGTAGCTTTACTCCCTATCACACACGGAGTAGATGAAGCAGTAAAAGAAGTTGAAACATTGGCCGGAAAGCCAGGAATTAAAGGAGTTATGATTCCTACTCTCTGGCATGAGTCAGCTCCGTATGGAAGTGATCATTACGATAAGTTTTGGGCAGCGTGTGCTGAAACTGGACTTGTCGTCCATACGCACTCAGGTGAAGCTGACTTTCCAAGCTATGGCGAGAATATAGCTATGTACGTTTCTGAGGTAGCTTTTTGGACACATAGAGCACTTTGGCAATTACTCTTCAGTGGTAAATTCGACCGCTTTCCCGGGCTTAAATATTGTGTAGTGGAATGCGGAAGCTGGTGGGTTGGCGATCTCTTGTGGAAAGCTGACGTGAACTTTGGTGCTAGCTGGAAAATTAAAAAAATGAGCAGCCGAATGAAAGGTTTACTTACCAAACTCCCATCTGAGTACTTCGGCGACAGTATCTTTATTGGTGCATCTACAATGAGCCGCTATGAAATCCGAGAAAGAAACCGGAATGGAATTGATGCACTCATGTGGGGAACCGACTACCCACATCCGGAAGGCTCATGGCCAAACACTGCTGAACGGCTCGAAACAGACTTCCAAGATGTGTCCATTGAAGACACCCGACGCCTTCTAGGGCTTAATGCTATAGAATGCTACAACCTTGACACTGAAGGATTGACCGAAGTTGCGAACCGAATAGGCCCAACCCCTGAAAAGTTAAATCAGAATCCTGACCTGAGAACAAGCCCAACTGCGAAACGCGATGGGCGTTGGTGGTTCGATGATTACGGCATTGAATGGAAAGGCTCAGAAAGCGGACATTAGAGATCGCGCTCTACTTGGAGAAAGATATGGGGAAAATATGACAATGGCTGTTCCAGAAACTGATCATCATATTGTTATCTCAGCAGATAGTCATTGTGGAGCTGATCTAAGAGATTACAAGCCATACCTTGAAAAGAAATACCATAGTGACTTCGAAGAATGGGCAACCGCATCAGAAGAAGCCGCTAAGAAACAGGAAGCGTTGTTTTCTGGAAAAGGCAGATCTACTCGAAATGTTGGAATAGACGGAGATCCGGAGCTAGATGCTGATAGAAATTTTTCATCAGAACGCAGGTTAAAAGAACAACAAGAAGATGGGGTTGTCGGATTCGTACTTTTCCCAAATACACAACCACCATTTGCTCCCCAAGCAGCTACCCAATTTGAAGCACCTCCCTACAGTGATAATTTCGAGCACAGGTGGGCTGGGCTACGAGCGCATAATCGGTGGTTAAAAGATTTTGTTGACGAAGCTCCGGCGCAACGCGCTGGTATAGCTCAAATCTTTTTAGGAGACGTTGAAGGGTCAGTAGGTGAAATTGAATGGGCTGCCGAGAATGGACTACGCGGCGGTATTCTAGTTCCGGGCGCACCTCCTGATTCCCCCTTCGAACCTCTCTATTCTGCAGCCTACGAACCGATTTGGGCTGCAGCGGCAGCAAATAACATGACGTTAAATCATCATGCTGGGGGGGCAACCCCAAATTTTGGCAATCACTTTCCTTCCTCGCTTGCGGTTTTCATGCTCGAGGTTTCATGGTGGTCACAAAGAGCATTATGGCACTTAATATTTTCTGGAGTTTTCGAACGCTACCCTTCGCTGAAATGGATTAACACTGAAACCGGTACCGCTTGGGTCCCAGAAACATTAAAAAAGCTTGACTCGTTTTATCACCGAATGAAGTATTCGAAATATGGATCTGAGTCAATCTTTGGCGGCATGGCTGTTGAACATTTAACTTTAACCCCTAGTGAGTATTGGCAACGGCAGTGCCATGTAGGTGCAAGTTTCCTCCGCCCTGCTGAAGCACCGTTATGTGAAGGCGTAGGCATAGATAATATTCTCTGGGGCTCGGATTATCCTCACATAGAAGGTTCCCACCCACATACTCGCGAACATCTTCGTCTTACATTTTCTCAAATGCCAGAAGAAAACGTTATAAAATTACTGACCGCAAACGTCGCACGAGTGTATGGATTTGACCTTGAAGTGCTCAAACCTCTCGCTGAGAAATACTGCCCTACCAAAGAAGAAGTCTCGACCTTTATTTCATATTCTGAAATTCCCGAAACAGCAAAAGGCTGCCCAGGGATGAATCCCTTAAACCAAATACAAGAGGTTGCATGATGACCGACGGACCTGAAAATATCGATATCGAAGGTTCCGTAGCGGTTGTTACCGGTGGGGCAAACGGTATAGGAAAAGGGATTGTCAAAGCGCTACTTTCTCGAGGGGCATCAGTAGTGATAGCCGATATAGAAGAACCAGTTATCGCTGAAACAGTTGCGGAGTTATCTCAATTCGGACCATTAGATAGTTTCGTCACCGATGTTGCTGATGAAACTTCCGTTGAAGCACTTTCGGAATATGTTTTTGATACTCAAGGAAAATGTAATCTCTTGTTTAATAACGCTGGAGTCGGTTCAGGCGGAGGTGGAAAAGCTTGGCAAAATGAACCGAATGATTGGAAATGGTGCTTCAGCGTAAATGTCTTTGGAACAGCTCATGGAGTAATCTCCTTTGTTCCAAAGATGATTGAATCTGGTGAACCTGGCCATGTTATAAATACGTCTTCAGGGGATGGAGGATTTGCTCCTGTTCCTATGGCTTCAGTCTATGCATCGAGCAAAGCAGCAGTAAGTTGTTTTACTGAGGCCCTAAATCATCAGCTTCTAAGTGAAACAGATAATATGGCAGCTTCTGTCTTTTACCCATCTGGAGGCCTTATGAACACAGGCCTTTTTACATCTCAACGTAACCGTCCAGAAGAACTTCAAAGAGTACGTGGTGGAACGGGCAGAAAATCTATGACTTTTGATGAGCTGAAAGACCTACTAGAAAAAGCTGGACGTGAAGTAAATGTCGCTGACCTTGATGAACTGGGATCATTTGTTGTTCAAGCTACTCATGAACGACGATTCATCATTGGGCGGGACCTTGAAGATACGGTTGATCTTCTTCACCGCAGGGCTGACGCTATTTCTGCTTTCCAATGCCCCCCGCATCATGACATGGGAATTTAAGAGAGAGAAAATATATCTACTCTTTCAAAGCCTCATCTTCAGAAGCTGAAGGTCCTAAGGAAGTAAGTGATGTTTTTTCTTTTTTTGAAAGCTTCAATAGCGGCCGGTATTTGAAACCAATCAGCCAGCCAGCCCAACCCAATATCGCACCGACAAAAATATCTAGCCACCAATGATTCGCTGTTACTACAACAACAATTGTCGTTATTACTGGATGTAATACAATCAACCAGCGGTACCGGCTCTTGACGATCGACAAGACTGCTAAAGCAAGCAATAGCGCCCAACCAACATGTAATGAAGGCATTGCCGCAAACTGATTAGCTGCCTTTGCGATTCCTAACTTGTAAGGATCTGGTCCAAATACTTTAGCTGTATCGACAAATCCGGGTATCTCAGTAAGCCTAGGTGGGGCGAGAGGAAAGGCAAGGTGAATAATGAGCCCAATAGCTGTTGTAGATATTAAGGCAAATCTGATTCTGGCCATCCATTCTCGTTTGCGGAACATAGCCCAAAGAAGAAAAAGGATCATCGAGGGAAAATGCATAGCGAAATAGAAAACATTTGCTACTTGAACTATCCAATCAACATCAATGATTTGTTTCTGAAGAACTGTTTCGCTGGGTAAACCTATTCGTTCCTGAAAATCAACAACCCGAGCAGCATTCTCTTGAGCAAGTTGGAAGGAACCAGAAGTTATTCGACGCACGGCCGAGTAACCCAGCCAAAGCAACCCAAAAGCAACAACATTAAAGGCAATAGAAACTCGTAAGCTCGGCTTTTTACAGATTGTTATTATTTTGTTTATTTTTGGTATTACAGCTTCCATGAACTGCCCCATCGATAGCCCCCCAGCAACCTTTATCCCATACTAAAACATCTTGGTGTAAAAATGAACCTGGTGTTCAAGAATATGAGAAGTGGTACATCATCTTGGCCACAACTAGTCTTTGAGTAGGTCAACTATGTCATTTAATCCAAAAATTTCCCAAATCCTTGAAAGTGATGATGAAATTAGGGCAATTCTCGCTGCTCCTGGAACAGAACTTCCTCCTCTTCTTCCAGCTCTAGCTTTCGCTTTAGGAGATTTAACTTTACTACCCGAAGATCTTTGGTTAGATCCTGAAAAATCACTTGAAGAACAAGGAGGATGGGATGCTGACCAACAAGAACTCTGCCGAGAAATCGCTTTCGAAGGAATAAAGCGTCTTCGCTCTGGAGAGATAAGAGATTCGAACTTTACCAAAGACGATCTTCGGAAAATAATGTCGTGGGCATGTGGAACTCAGCTAGATGGGGCGTACCTTGAAATGCTGCGAGAGGAACTTTCTCCAGAAAATCAGGACCTGAGAGCGCCTGACTGGTCTAAAGAAGACTATACAGTTGACCGGGACTTTACTGTCGCTATCATCGGCGCAGGCATGTCGGGAATCCTTGCCGCATACAGACTCAAACAGTCAGGGGTCAATTGTGTCATCTTTGAAAAGAACCACGCTATTGGTGGGACTTGGCTAGAGAACACCTATCCGGGTTGTCGGGTTGATGTATCAAACCATGTTTACTGTTATTCGTTTATGCAAAAGCATGACTGGCCGCACTTTCATTCAACTCAAGAGGTCCTTCTCGAATACTTTAATGAGTGTGTTAACCACTTTGGTATCCGTGATGATATACGTTTCTCAACTGAAGTTTCGTCTGCCGTGTGGAATGAAGACTCGGGTAGGTGGGTTTTAGAACTTGTGGGTGAAGATGGTGAAGAAAGTTTCATCTGCCATAGCATTGTTAGTGCTGTTGGCCAGCTCAACCGGCCTTCGTACCCGGAGATAGATGGACGTAGCTCTTTCAAAGGTGCTTCATGGCACTCGGCTCGATGGAACCATGAGGAAAAAATTGAAGGAAAAGATATCGCAGTGATTGGTACTGGTTGTAGTGCTATTCAGTTCATTCCTCGGGTGGCAGAAGAAGCAGCGTCAACAACAATATTCCAGCGAACCCCAAATTGGTTAATGCCTAGACCTCAATACCATAAATAGCTACCGCAAAATCTACTTTGGTGTTTTGACCATATTCCTTTTTATAACAACTGGTTTCGGCTTCATTTGTTTTGGAGAAGCCACGAAGGGCTCCTCCCCCGTCTAGAGGTCGATCCAGAATGGGATGGGAGTGAAGATAATTCTGTGAGTGCAAGCAATCACGAATTGGGTTTTATGTTGCGACTATATTTAGAAAGCGAATTTAATGACGATCCAGAACTTCTTGAAAAGGTAACTCCCAGATATACCATGGGGGCGAAAAGGTTCGTTATTGATGATGGATTATGGGCTACGACCTTGAAACGACCAGACGTTACATTATGCACAGATCCCATAGCTGAAATCACAGAAAATGGTTTACTCACTGAAGATGGAACGCTATATGAAGCTGACGCGATTATCTATGGAACAGGGTTCAAAGCATCAGAGTTTTTAACTCCTATGAAAATAGTTGGAAGGGGAGGAGTCGACCTTCACGAGCAATGGGATGGAGTTGCCCAGGCTTACCTCGGAATCGTTAGTCCCAATTTTCCAAACCTCTTTTTTATGTACGGCCCAAACACAAATATTGTAATTAATGGAAGCATAATTTATTTCTCTGAATGTGAAGCTCACTATATTTCGCGCTACATCCAGTACTTGCTCGAACATGATATTACGGCTCTTGATGTGAAAAGAGAGATACATGATGAGTACAACGTTCGTATAGATGAAGGAAATTCACAAATGGCGTGGGGTGCATCGTCTGTGAATAGTTGGTACAAGAATCCACATGGCAAGATAACTCAAAATTGGCCATTTTCTCTTCTGGAATATTGGCAACAAACCCGAGAGATTAACCCGAGTGACTACATCGAGTTAGAATAGCGCTCGGTCCCTAATCAAGGAATTAAAGAGACCTTATTGAGGTTTACATGAACGACAATCAAATAAAGTTAGATCTTATTGAGACGGGTAGTGGAGTTCCTCTGATCTATACCCATGGGTGGGCTGATGATCGCACAGCATGGGATGGCGTCATTGACTCTCTTGGCGATGAGGTAGGTCATATTGCTTGGAGTATTCGGGGGCATGGTGAGTCAGATGCTCCTCCTCCAGGAAATTACACCAGAACTCATACATTAAATGATTTAGAAAGAATCGTTGATATGGCAGATGGTCAGGTTGTACTGGTCGGACATTCTCTTGGTGGCTACCTTTCATTAGCTTTTTGCCTCCAGCATCCAAGTCGTGTCAAGGCACTAGTATTAATAGGCGCTGGACCAGGTTTTAGAAAAGAAGAAACACGTAGCCAGTGGAATGCTTCTGTTAAATCTTCTGCAATGACGATGGATATACCTGAAGGTAGCGAAGAGGCAGCTTTACATGTCGACTCTTGGGTTATTGATTCTCTTGCAGAAATAACTGTTCCCGTATTGGTGATCGTTGGAGAAAGAGATAAACGATTTGCTGCATCAATGGCAGTCTTTGAAAAATATTTAGATGTCAAAGCGTCAGTTGTCGTTCCAGAAGCTGGCCACTCAGTTCACCGCAAAAATCCTCAAGCTGTTGCGCAAGCTATTGAGAGCTTCCTTTCTGAAATCAGCTAGCGTTTAAGCGGTCACGAACTGGTTTCCTTGAGCATCTCCTTGTAGGGTCACGCTTAATAGAAGTTTAAGAAGCGGAGGTCCTATGGCTGGCCCATTGGAGGGAATTAAAATTATCGATGTGTCAGCTGTAATTTCTGGCCCTATGGCTTGTCAAGTATTAGCTGATCTTGGCGCAGATGTAATAAAGATTGAACCGTTGGAAATAGGAGATATAACGAGAATCGGAGGTTATCGAGTAGGGGATATCTCAGCAATGTATGCTTCAGCTAATCGTGGTAAACGTTCTGTTGCTCTTGATCTCTCAAAAGAAGAAGGATTGGCAGTATTTAAAGAAATTGCAGCATCTGCTGATGTCCTTGTTCAAAACTTTCGACAATGGGCTGTCGATCGAATGGGGATAGGACCTGATGAAATGCTTAAGTTAAATCCCGAACTTATCTATGTTTCAATATCTGGGTTTGGTCCTGATGGCCCCTACCGCGACTGGCGAGTATATGACCCTATTATTCAATCAATCTCTGGCGTAGTCTCTATCCAACAAAGTCAAGATGTCCCCATTCCTGACTTGGTCCGAACAATTGTCTGCGATAAAACAACCGCACTTACTGCCGCAAACGCTATTAGTGCAGCATTATTTGCGAGAGCAGCTGGTAAGTCAAGTGGACAGCACATTGAGATTCCGATGCTTGACGCTTCAATTTACTGGATGTGGCCGGATGTCTTTATGGGCCATACATTGTGGGGGGATGATGTAACCCCAGGGGCTCTCATTTACCAGATTTATCGATTACAGCAGACAGCTGACGGCCACCTTGTATATTTCTTTGCTACTAATAAAGAATTTGAAGGGTTATGTCGGGCGCTGAATCATCCGGAGTGGGTTGAGGATCCCCGCTTTGCCGAGCCAGCTGTTCGTCTAGAATCAGATAATTATGCAGCTTTGGGGGAATTACTTCATAATGCTTTTCTCGAATTCCCAACTGATGACATCATGGAACGTCTACATAACGAAGAAGTTCCTGCTGCACAAGTAAACACCGTGGACGATGTATTTACAGATCCTCAAGTAGTGAATAACGAAATTATTGTTGATTGGGAACATCCGGATGCCGGCTTGATGAAGATGGCAAAGCCTCCGGTCAGATGGGGTACTACAAAACCGGAAACTATCTGGACTACCGATCATCTAGGTCAAAGTACTGAAAATGTTTTATCTGAGTTCGGGTTCAGCGAAGATCAGATAGCTCAACTGAAAGAAAAGAATATCATTCTTAAATCTTAAAATTACTCTTCAATTTCTGGAGCAGCATTCTCTGTTGAAGAAGGTTCATCACGTAATCCCGCTTTGAATTCATTAAGAGACCTTCCCAAAGAACGAGCGATACCGGGAATTTTTTTCCCTCCGAAAAGTGCGAGAAGCACAACTAAGATGATAATTACTTCAGCTGTTCCAAGACTTCCCATCTTTTTCCTTTACTTAAATTGGCTCCGCCTGATTTAAGGATACCTCAAAGAACATAGACACTCACCTTCTTAGAATTTTCAACTTACAAACTAGATGAGAAAAGNTGATCAATANTCTTCACAAAGGTCAAGTCCTAACTCCAATTCCCTACTTTACGGCCCGGGTTTAATCTGTTCGTCGGGTCAAATTGTTGCTTAAGACGCTGCTCAATAATTTGTTTTCCTCTATCTGGAGTGCGGATTGGTTGAGGACGTTCAGCCCATACGGTACCTACCCCGATAGAGGCGATAAAGTTCCCCATTTCGTATTGACTAATGTCATATAAATTCGCTGGAGGTAATGACCACCGATATGGGGGTAGTTCAGGCCCCATTTCTATTTCTTTAAACTTCCCAATCTTTGACAACGTCTCTTTCTGGTTTTGTACATCTGGTGTGTGTCCTTCGAGATGCACCCAGATCATTTCACCATCCCAAAGCACGGCAGAAGGTTTGTAAAGAGAATTAAAGATCTTCAAGGGATCCATATCAGCAGCTGTGAGCCACTTGCTTTCTGCCGGTATTGGATTCGTTCGCAAAGTAACTTCAGCAATTAGCCCTAGTGTCCCGANAGAACCAACGAAAAGTTTATGCAAGTTGAATCCACTTACGTTCTTTACGACAGGGGCTCCTGACGAAACGATCTCTCCATCAGCTGAGATATACCGGATCTGTAATACGGCGTCCCTCACTCGTCCTTTCCCAAGAACGTTTAGATCATTTTCTCCGACAGCTATNGCTCCTCCAATGGTTCCTCCTCTATCGGGAAGACTAGTTCGTTGCCCATGTTTCTTTAGATGCGCATGCAGGTCTGCGACTGTCGTTCCTGCTCTAGCGGTTACGATCATCTCCTCTGGTTTATAGGTAACTATTCCAGTCGGCGCCGAAAGTACTTTTGCTTCGGGAGCAAGAACNCCACGTATATCCCAACGTGTCTTTCNTCCTTGTATAGCGACTGGCCCATCAGAACCTANCTCAGCTGCAAACTNTTCGATGGCTTCATCAAGTATTCCTACCATCTATACCCATACTCCTTCAGGGGGTTTGTGTAGGGTTTGTATATCCGCACAGGAATGACCCATCGGCAATACCTTTCCAGGATTGATTCTACAAAGCGGATCGAAAGCGAATCGTAATCTATTTTGATGATTCAAATCCTCATCAGAAAATAANTCATTCATAAATTGCTGTTTCTCAATCCCTATCCCATGTTCTCCTGAAAGCACCCCCCCAGCTTCAAGGGATATCTTTACTATCTCTGCCCCAACAGCATGAACCCGTTCTAATGTCCCTTCTTCCTCAGCATCAAATAGTAATAACGGATGAAGGTTTCCATCTCCAGCATGAAAGACATTCATAATAGTTAAATCATTCTTTGCAGCGATTTCATTGACTTGATCGAGCACATCAGCCAAAGCTGATCGTGGAACAACAGTGTCATGCAAATAGTAATTAGGCGAAATATAAGTACTTGCCCCAAAAGCGGACTTTCTTCCTTTCCATAACGCCTCTCTTTGCCACGAGTTTTGAGCGATCCGAATATCATCTGCTTGATGTATAGTTGCTATCTCACAAATGCGTTCAGCATCAATTTCAATTCCATCCGGAAGCCCCTCAACTTCAACAAGTAATACCGCACCTGCATCTTTTGGATATCCAGCGGGTATNTGATTTTCAATCACCTCTATCGTNCGCTGATCCATCGCTTCCATCGCTGCGGGCACGATCCCATCTGCTATTACTGCGCTTACAGTTTCAGCTGCCGCTCGCATAGTGGGGAATGAAATAAGAATTGTTTTCACCGCTTCTGGATTCGCCGTCAGGCGAACAGCTATTTTCGTTGCTATTCCTAAAGTTCCTTCACTACCTATAAACGCTCCTCGTAGATCAAATCCCTCTGGTTCAGAATCCAAACCTCCAAATTGCGTCACTTCACCATCAGGAAGAACAACTTCTATAGCTAATACATGCGTGTCAGTTACTCCATCAGCTAAGCAGTGTGGGCCCCCTGAGTTGTTTGCTACATTTCCTCCTATGGTGCAAATTTGCTGACTGGACGGATCGGGTGCGTAATGAAAACCCATCGGGCGTAAGTATTCACTTAACTCAAGATTGATTACCCCGGGCTCTACCCAAGCGATTCTATTATCGACGTCTACCTCAATGATGTTGTTCATTTTCGTCAGAGCTACAACTATTGGCGCTCCCAAAGGAATAGCTCCCCCTGCTAAACCGCTTCCTGCACCTCGGGGAATAACCGCTCGGTCGTATCGTTGAGCGATTTTCATGATGGATTGAACTTCTTCTGTCGTCAGTGGAAAACACACTGGTCCAGCTATACCACCTTCGAAAACTGATTCATCTTTAGAGTGGAGCAACCGNTCCTCATGATCTTGAAGTACCCGATCNCTTGACAATGCTTTCTGNAGGTCAGNGACCAGTGGGTCATACGAAGTTGGTAGCCCTATAGCTTTTCTAAATCTGCCAATNANAGACATTGATTTCCTTTTGGTTTCTTCCCTTTAGGGTAACCATCTTGAGGTCTTGCGAGTCGGTTTAATTGAAACCTGACAGAAATTTGCCCATTTATCTCAATGGAGGAAGACTTGGAAGGAACGTTAGATTTCTTNCTGATTGGATTACATATGGATATCCCAATATCGCCATCTTCAATAACTACTGACTGGTTAACTGAAGTACTTGGACAATCAAAACCTTTTGAAGGAGCAATAGTTACGAATATTGAAGTCACCGACATTGGAGAAGGTACTGGAATNTTTGGAGAAATCGCTCTACTTTCCCTTACATTCGCTGAGAATACATCAGCTCCAACTTCAATAGTTGTAAAAATGCCATGCATTGAGCCTGAAAATCTTATGGTTGCTCAAGCTTTAGGAATATATGAGCGTGAAGTGAATTTCTTTGAGTCCATCGCTCCATCAACAAATTTGAGGATTCCAGATTGCTACTTCTCTCATATGGAAGAAGATGGTCGTTTTATAATTCTAATGGAGAACCTATCTGAAGAGTTCTCNGTCGGAGATCAGGTCATAGGTGCATCAAACACNCAAGTAGAGTCTGCGATAACTACTCTTGCCGAGTTTCATATCGAATGGTGGGAAAATCCGACTTTATTAACACTAGATTGGCTTCCGAAACAAAATGATCCAGCGTACCTAGCGGCTGTTCCTGGTATCTTTCGGGCTGGACTACCAATCCTTATTAATGACTGGGCTGATCGTATCCCAGCTGAGAGTATAGAAATTGCTAAGAAATTAGACCCTCGCTTTGAGGAGTTAATGGATGTATTCGCTGCAGGGCCTTATACATTTGCACATTCTGATACACGTCTCGATAATTGGTTCTTCCCTAAGAATGAATCAGGAAATGTAGCTTTGATCGACTTTCAGCTGTGTTCTAAAGCTCGAGGGGTAAATGATATCGCTTACCTTATTGGTACTAGTGTCCCGAGAGGGTTAGCTGCTGAAAATTGGGAAAGGTATCTACGGTTGTGGTGGGACTCCATAAATNANCAAAATATTTCATATTCTTGGGACGATGCNGTTCGTCACTATCAATTAGCTTCCTTGTATTACACCGTAGGAGGAATGTCACTCATTGGTTCTTTTGATACAGGAAATGAACGTGGCGCCGCAATGGCAGAAGCATATGTAACAAGGACCTTTAGCCATATCGTTGATATTGACGCAGCTTCAGCATTCAACCTATAGCTCTATGAACTCACACATTCTTTCTGATTTTGTAGTGTTTGCCTGCTTTAGTTTGGGATAATTCTTGAAAGACACCGGCTTTNCGAAAGCAATATGCCATTTGTTGCGCGCTTTGTCTAGGGATATTTGCACAAGAAGCAATGTCAAAAGTCGTGAAAACACTTGGAAGGCTTTTAGGTAGCAAATTAAGAAAATCANCGATTCCTTCAAATANGTGNGCGGAATGGATTTCGGTTAATTCTGTGTTTACTGTGCGGTACCCCCCTCTTCCTCTTCTTAGCGAAGANTCATATTGTTGAATNTTTGTAACAGAAACAGATACAACTTCAAAGCTGAGGTTCTGATGTGAAATTAACTCCGGAATAGAAACCAGTTCTTCAAAAATTGAAATTACAGAGTATTTCTTCGGAGACTTTCTTGGCTTTTTCCCAGGCTTCATAAGAAGTGTTTCTTTTGCGACTGGATACACAATATGTACCGGGTACTCGTCGAGCAGGGAAACCAGTTTCTTTTTCATAGCTAGAAATGATTGGGTTTGTATCTCTATCAAAACTGTTGTTTCAGAATTTGTCTCACGGACAATATCTATAACAAATCCATTGATTGGAACTTCGAATTTATCGCCGGTTTGAGAAATGTAANGTTTTAGNGATGCGTGAAGCGACCCTTCGTTTAGGGTGCCAATATGAGGCGAAGAGCTTGGATGAATNGTGGACTGTTTGTTCATAATATGCTTGCTTACACTACGTTTCATTAATCTAATNCATCGAAACAGCTTGTAGTTGGAGTAAGAAATTGTCGAGATTGTGCTTTTGTGAATGGTCTGGCAATCTTTATTCTGAAGAATTAAATGGGGGGCTATGCCAAAAACACAGGCGCCATATATTCCACAAACAGGAAGCGAGTTTACTGCTGATTGGTTTTCTGATTGTTTACAGGAACAATTTGGCGCAGCTGTCCTTGATGTAGACCTCGAAATTATAGGAACTGGTGTCGGGTTCATTGGCGAGGTATACCGTTGCAAACTCTCTTGGGATGCGACACGTGGGGACCTTCCTCAATCAGTGATTATTAAAGTCCCATCATCTATCCCAGCAAATCGGGGACTTGGAGAAGGGATGCAACTGTATGAACGCGAAGTCCTCGCATACCAGAAATTAAGTAAGGAAATGGCCTTACCAATGCCGAAGCTGTTTTACGCAGCTATGGATGATGACCCAACCCCATGGCTCGATAAAGTCATTGATTTCCTATTTACCTATCTTCCTGTTCGAAGTGTGAGTTGGGCTACAGTCCAATTTTTAAAACTTGCCGGCAATAATCCTCGGCTCCGGCGTTACCTACTTATGATCGAAGATATTGTCGATGCTCGACCCCCAAGCCAAGTTGCTGGTGGTTCACTAGATGACGCAATTGTAGCTCTAACTGCTCTAGCAAAATTCCATGCCACGCATTGGATGTCTGAAAAATCTGTTGGCATCTCCCCGCGTATTTGGCCGATGGATCGCCTGCCTAAAGTATGGCAAGCCAGTTATCAAAGAAACAGGGATGAGTTCCTTTCAAAGTTTGGTGACTTAATTGAAGATGAAAGAATCAATCAATTAGATCAAGCGCAAAAGGATATGCCGAATCTTCTAAAGCCTTTAGGAGCTTCACCGTGGACACTCCTTCACGGTGATTATCGCCTTGATAATATCTTGTACCGCCCAGATGGCAGCTTAGTTGTCATTGATTACCAAATTTTGTCCAAAGGGCGTCCGGGTTGGGATGTTGGATACTTTATTACAACGGCTCTCACGCCAGATCATAAAGACGAAGAGACTTTAATGCTAGAGCACTACCACAAAGAACTCTGTGGATTTGGTGTTTCTGACTATTCCTTTTCTGCCCTACTTGAAGACATTCGCATTACAAAATTACTTCTTGCCCACCGGCTTGTGAGCGGCAGGGATGCATTTGAGACAGACCTTCAAGGAACAGATGAGACTTTTATAGATGTACTCGTTCAACGGGTTGTTGGATGGATTGAATAAAAGCTCTAAGTTTCTATTAGTTGATTTGTCTCATTCGGCTTTTTTTAATTACTAAACTCCCCATGCACAAAAATGCACCGAAGAGGACCAAAATTGCTGAGGTTACGAAGAAATTAGAAGTGTCATTTCCCGTGGCAGCGATCTCTTCTATTTCTTCAGGTTCAGGCGTTGGTTCAGGCGTTGGTTCAGGCGTTGGTTCAGGCGTTGGTT